>JACCSI010000010.1 GCA_013813075.1 Acidobacteriota bacterium
TCCGTCGTCTGGATGTCGCGCAGGAACAGCCGGCTCGGCCCTCGCGAATGTCGCTGCGGACGAAATCCTGGAGCGACGGATACGGCCCAATCGTCTCGGACATCGCGCACGCGCGGCCGGCCCGAGCCGTGGCGATGCAACGTCTGATCGCGTGGCCGCTGACGGTCGCCTAATTCTTGGTATACCGATCTGGGCGGAACTGCTGCCGATGATTTTGGGGTGGGCCAATCCGATGAGGCGCACGCTTGGCGCGGCGCTCCTGACCATCGCCGTGATCAAGGGGACCGTCGCCGACAGACCGCACACCAGCGCACCGCTCCATATCGGCGGCTTCCGGGCGCAGCATCGCCAACGCCAGTGCGCCCGTGGCTCGTGTGGACGAGCAGCCTCGCGGGAGTTGCCGGACTATTGCTGCTCGCGGTGGTTAGCGGCGGCCCTCGAGAATCTCCTTCAGCGCCGCCAGATCCTTCTCGTTGGCGCTCCGCATGGCCGCACTGATCATCGGCGCCATCATCTTCGTCACACCCGACGGCTCGCCGTGATTGCGCAGGGTAATTTTCGTATGGCCGTCCCGCGTCTCTTCGAAGGTGTAAGTCGTCTCCAGCGGAAATGGCCCTTCGATGCTGCGCATCATCAGCTTTTCACCAGGGATGAACTCCGCCAGCTCGTAGGTGTAGTCGAGACGCTGACCGAGGAACTCCGCGACGAACCCGACGCGCGAGCCGACGCGGACGACCGGCTCGGATCTCCATGCGGCCGAGGTGATGTTGCCGTGCCAGATGGCGGCGTTATCCGGATCGCACACGTACGCCGACACCACGCCCGGCGGGCGCTTGATGGTGATTTCGGAAGCGACATCGACAGGCATAAGTGCAGGTGCCGGCGGGTCCGAAGTTGACACTATTTGAACATCCGCAACAGGCGCGTCACCGGGTCGTAGAAACGATCGACGACGCGTTCCTTGAGCGGGATGATGGCGTTGTCGGTAATCTTGATGTGTTCAGGGCACACCGCCGTGCAGCACTTGGTGATGTTGCAGTAGCCGATGTTGTGCTTGTCCTTCAAATCATGCAGACGATCGGCGGTGTCGAGAGGGTTCATCTCGAGCTGCGCCGCATAGAGCAGGAAGCGCGGCCCGATGAACTCGTCGTGCTTGCCATGGTCGCGCAGGACATGACACACGTCCTGACAGAGAAAGCATTCGATGCACTTGCGGTGCTCCTGGACGCGGTCGATGTCCTTCTGCGCCATCCGCCACGTCCCGTCCGGAGCGTCGGGCTGGCGCGGCTTGAACTTTTGAATCGTTTTCTTGACCGAAAAGTTCCACGAGACGTCGGTGACCAGGTCCTTGATCAGCGGGAAGGTCTTCATCGGCTCGACGATCACCGGCTTGTTCAGATCGAGCGTGCTCAACCGCGTCATGCACATCAGGCGGGGCTTGCCGTTGATCTCTGCCGAGCACGACCCGCACTTGCCGGCCTTGCAGTTCCACCGCACGGCCAGGTCCGGCGCCTGTTCGGCCTGAATGCGATGCACCGCGTCGAGCACCACCATGCCTTCGGACACGGGCGTCTTATAATCGGTGAGCGCGCCGGCACCGCCGGGCTCGCTGCGCCACAAACGAAAGGTTGCATCCATGATGACGCCTCTACTGCTGCTGTTCCTCGACGACCTGCCGCAATTCCGCAGGCATCGCAGGAAGTGGGAGGCGTGACACCTGGATACCGCCGCCAGGCGCCTGCTTCACCATGATATTGAACGTGCCGAACTCGGCCACTTTGTCGGGATAATCTTCGCGGAAATGGCCGCCGCGGCTCTCCCTCCGTTCGATCGCCGACAGGGCAATCGCCTCGGCGACATCGAGTAAATTGAGCAGGTCGATGGCCGTGTGCCAGCCGCCGTTGTATTCGCGGTGGCCGCTGACGCCCACGCGCGTCCAGCGTTCCTTGTAGCCCTGCAAGCGGCTGTGGGCTTCTTTCATTTCGTCCTCGAGACGGACGATGCCCACCAGGCTCTGCATGGTGTCCTGCAGTTCTTCCTGCACTTTGTAGGGATTTTCGACGCGACCGCCGCGATCAAAGGGCGCGAGCGACTCCTTGATGGCCTTGTCCACCTCGGTATCGTTGGCCTTGATCGGGCCGCTGCTCTTCGCGTACTCGGCGGCATATTCACCCGCGCGCTTGCCAAACACGATGAGGTCGGACAGCGAGTTGCCGCCCAGCCGGTTGGCGCCGTTGATGCCGGAGGCGCACTCCCCCGCCGCGTAGAGCCCCGGGATGCTCGACATCTGCGAATCGGCATCCACCTTGATGCCGCCCATGATGTAGTGCGTCGTCGGTCCCACCTCCATCGGGGTCGTCGTGATGTCGAGGTCAGCCAGCTCCTTGAACTGGTGATACATGCTCGGCAGCTTGCGCTTGATGTGCGCCTCGCCGCCTGAAATCTTTTCTTTGATCCACGCAATGTCGAGGAAGACTCCGCCGTGCGGCGAGCCGCGGCCCGCCTTGACTTCACGGTTGATGCTGCGCGCGACATGGTCGCGCGTCAGGAGCTCGGGCGGGCGCCGCGCACTCTTGTCGCCGGTGACGTAGCGCCAGCCTTCTTCCGCATCCGAAGCCGTCTGCGGCTTGTAGTTGTCGGGAATGTCGTCGAACATGAAGCGCCGGCCTTCGCTGTTCTTCAGCACACCGCCTTCGCCACGCACACCTTCGGTGACGAGGATGCCCTTGACACTGGGCGGCCAGACCATGCCGGTGGGATGGAACTGGATGAACTCCATGTCGATGAGCTCGGCGCCGGCACGAAACGCGAGCGCGTGACCGTCGCCGGTGCCTTCCCAACTGTTGCTGGTGATCTTGTAGGCGCGGCCGACGCCACCGGTGGCCAAAATCACGGCCTTCGCGGTAAACACGTGAAAACGTCCGCGCTCACGATCGTAAGCGACGACCCCAGACGCGCGACCGCCATCCATCAGCAGCTGGATGACGGTGTGTTCCATGTGCACGGTGACGCCGAGGTACACCGTGTGATCCTGCAGCGTGCGGATCAACTCGAGGCCCGTGCGATCGCCCACGTGCGCGAGGCGGGGATATCGATGCCCGCCGAAGTTGCGCTGGTTGATGCGGCCGTCGGGCGTGCGGTCGAACACGGCGCCCCACGCTTCGAGCTCCCGGACGCGCTCCGGCGCCTCTTTCGCGTGAATCTCGGCCATGCGCCAGTTGTTGACGTACTGGCCACCGCGCATGGTGTCGGCGAAGTGCACCTTCCAGTTGTCCCGGTCGTCGTTGTGCCCCATGGCGGCGGCCATGCCGCCTTCGGCCATGACGGTGTGCGCTTTGCCGAGCAGCGACTTGCAGATGAGGCCGACCGTGACGCCGGCGTTGGCGGCCTCGATTGCGGCACGCAGACCGGCGCCGCCGGCCCCAATCACCAGGACATCGTAGTTATAGGTCTGATGCGTCGCCATCAGAGGATCCTCCAGTCGGACCAGATCCCCATCGAGCAGAGGCGCACGTAAATGTCGGCGAAGGCGACCGAGAACAAACTGCACCAGGCGAAGAGCATGTGACGCCGGTTGAGGCTGGACGTGCAGTCGTAGCACGCGCTCAACAGCGGGGACTTCGAGACCTCGTCGTTGCGCCCGCCGAAGATGTGGCGCCCCGAGTGGCAGCCGAACGTATACGACGCGATCAGGACGACGTTGACCAACAGGACGAGGGTGCCGACGCCAATGCCGAACTCGGTGCCGCCGGCGCCGTCCGGAAACCACAGCGCCAGCCACACGTCGTAGGACAGCAGCACGACGAAGATGCAGGCGATATAAAAGAAATACCGGTGCACGTTCTGCAGGATGAGCGGGAAGGAGTTCTCCCCGAGATACCGCTTGCGCGGCTCGCCGACTGAACAGGCCGGCGGATCGGCCCAGAAGGCCTTGTAGTACGCCCCGCGGTAGTAATAGCAGGTGAAGCGAAAGAGGCCGGGAAACGGCAGGATCAGCAGCGCCGGAGAGAACGGCAGCAGCGCCGGCCACCACGTCGGCTGCGGACCAAACCAGGCGTGCGCGGAGTCGCCCCATAACACCGGTGCGTAGAACGGCGACAGATACGGACCGTACTCGTAATGTGCGTTTTGAAACGCGGCCCACGTGGCGTAGACGATGAAAGACGAGAACACCACGAAGACCAGCAGCGGAGTGGTCCACCAGTTGTCGCGTCGTACTGTCTCTCCGAAGCCGTGTGGGGCCGCCGTTAATCGTATGACCTGCATGAAGGCGCCCTTTGAGTAGATAAACCAATTAACTATAACAAACCCGGGAGTTCTCTCCACGGTCGGGCCATAGAGATGCACGCAGCGCCACATGACGGAAGTCACCGAGTACCTGCGCTCGGAGTGATCACGATGGGACTGGTCACGCGCGGACCGCAGCGACGTGCGGCGCACCGTGACTCCGGCCGCGTGGCGAGCGACCAGGCAGTGCGCTATAGTCCGCCGATGCGGAAATGCGCGCTGCTTTTGCTTTTGGCACCGATGCTGCTCGCGGCGCAAGCGCCGACCTACGACGTGATCCTGCGGGGCGGGCGCGTGGTCGACGGGACGGCCAGTCCATGGTACCGCGCCGACGTCGCCATCAAGGGCGACACGATTGCGCGCATCGCGCCGTCGGTGACCGATCCTGCCACCCGCGTCATCGACGCAAGCGGTCTGGTCGTCGCGCCCGGCTTCATCGACATCCACACCCACGCCCGCCGCGGCATCTTCGAGCTGCCGACGGCCGACAGCTACACCCGGCAGGGGGTGACGACGCTGATCGAAGGCCCGGACGGCAGTTCGCCACTGCCGCTGAAGCCGTTTCTCGACAAGCTCGGTGCGATCCGAATCTCGCCCAACTTCGCCAGCTTCGTCGGCCAGGGCACGATTCGCAGCGCGGTCATCGGAGAAGTCGATCGCCAGGCGACGCCAGCCGAGATCGACCAGATGCGCACGCTCGTGCGCCAGGGCATGCTCGACGGCGCGTTTGGCCTCAGCTCCGGTTTGTTCTACGTGCCCGGCGCGTTCACGCAGACGGCCGAGGTCGTCGAGCTGGCCAGGGTCGCGGGCCAGATGGGCGGCATTTACATTTCACACATGCGAGACGAAGCCAAGGGCGTGAAAGACAGTGTCCGCGAGACCATTGCCATTGGCGAACAGGGCAGCCTCCCCACTCAAGTGACTCACCACAAGGTGGTGGGCAAGGCGTACTGGGGTCAGTCGCTGGACACGCTGCGGATGATTGACGAGGCGCGCGCACGCGGTGTCGACGCGACGATCGATCAATACCCGTACACGGCCTCGGCGACGAGCATCGGCGCGGCCCTGCTTCCCGCATGGGCGCTCGAAGGCGGACGCGAGGCGACACTGAAGCGTCTGAACGACCCCGCGACGCGCACGAAGATCAAGGCCGCGAGCGTCGCCATTATTCGCGACGAGCGCGGTGGGGGGGATCCCAAGAACGTCTCGGTGTCCAGCAACCAGTGGGATCCGACGATGGCAGGCAAGAACCTCGCGCAGATTACCGCCGATCGCAAGCTGCCCGTCACGCTCGAGAATGCAGCCGAGACGGCAATGTGGATCGTCGAGCAAGGCAACGCCCAGGGAATCTTCCATGCCATCGGCGAAGAGGATCTGCAACGCATCCTCGTCCATCCCGCCACCATGATTGCGTCGGACGGGGAAGTCGCAATCTTCGGCCGTGATCATCCGCACCCGCGCAGTTACGGTACGTTCGCCCGTGTGCTGGGAGTGTACGCGCGCGACAAGAAGTTGCTGCCGCTCGAGACGGCCGTGCAGAAGATGACGGCGCTGCCCGCGCAGCGGCTCGGCCTGTCGGATCGCGGCGTCCTGCGCCCGGGGCTGAAGGCGGACATCGCCGTGTTCGACGCAGCGCGAATACGCGATACCGCCACATTCGAGAAGCCACACAGCTACGCCGAGGGCGTCAGCGTGGTCCTGGTCAACGGCGAGGTCATCTTCGAACACGGCAAGATGACGACCGCGCGCCCGGGTCGTGTCCTTTACGGTCCCGCGGTCAAACGTTGAGTACGGGGCATCCAGTCTCTTTGCGCCGAAGGACAGCATTCCATACATGAATAGTGACTACCGCTGCGGCTGATCAGAAGGACACCCGCACGCCGCCATTCCAGACGCGGCCGTCGAGCGGCGCCCAGGCTTCGACGTTCCAGCGACCGTCGAGGAGGCGGGTTGGGCGAATCAGCGGGTTGTATTTGGTCTGCCGGATGTCGGCGAGGTTTTCGACGTTGACGAATAGCCGCGCTCGGCCGATCTTGTGCTCGACCATACCGCCGAACAACACATAGCGTTGGCTCACGTCGCGGTACGGGTTGTCGTCGAGCGACTGGGTGCCGGTGTAGTAGGACTCTAAGCCGATCCTGCCCCACTCCTCGGCCTCCCACATCACGTTGAACGACGCCGCGTGACGCGGCGTCAGCGGCACCTCGCGGCGACCGCCGGTGTCGAAGTCGAATTCGGTCGACCGCGTATAGGCATGCGTCAGGGCGGTGATGAAGTCGCCACGGCGGTAGCGCGCGCTGAACTCGGTGCCCCACGAGCGCGTCGGGTCGGGTGCGTTCAGCAGGCCGACGAAATAGCGCCTGCCGTCGAGAATCGCCGCCGAGACGAGGTCCGCCAGCTGCACGGCGTTATCGACCTTCGAACCGAACAGCGTCCCCGAAATCTCGAGTGGCCCCCGCCTCCAGGTGAGATCTCCTGAGGCCGATGTCGCACGTTCGGCGTCCAGTTCGAAGAGCGTCAGCGGCGCCAGGCGCGCGAGCCCGGTTTCGTCGGTCTCCTCCGTGAACGGCGTCGGCGCAAACGACCCGCCGCCGGCGGACAACCGCGCCGTCCACCCCTCGGCAGGCCGCAGCAATACCGAAACGCGCGGGCTCGCGAGCGTGCCGTACTCGCTATGGAAATCTACTCGCGCGCTTGCCGAGATCGACGCGCGTGAGCCAAGCACGACTTCATCCTGGACGAACAGCGCCGGCGCCGAGAATCGATAATCGAATCGCCTCTCCTGCTCCGGGTTGTAATTGTCCTGTTGGAATGCCGCGCCCAGCACCCACGTGTGCCGGCCGTGAGTGCCTGTCATCGAGGCCTCGCCAAAGGCCGTCAGGCGGGTGCCATCTTCGCGGACGCCGCCGAAGTTGCGCTGCTGCGTGTTGCGGGCGAGGGAACCGCGGACTGAGACGACGCGCGATCCGACGAGCCAGCGGCCGAGTGCGCCCACATCGGCGCGGCGCGTGTCGAGCCTTTCTTCAAAGCCGACTAACTCGATGACGCCGGAAGGAATCCCGGCTCCCCCGCCGACGGCGCCGGCTTCACGATTCTCCGCAATGACGCCGCCGGTCACGAACAGCGACGCGCCGCGGCCATTTTCGTAGAACACGCGCGGGCGCGCGACGATGCGCGAGTAGCCGGCCAGGTCCGTCCAGTGGTCCTCGTCCAAGTCGCGCCGCGGTTGCCCGTGGAAGCCGCCGAGCAGCGTCCACGACCACCCGGGGCGAAGCTCCTGTCCGGTCCAGAACGTCACGTCTGCACCTTGCTGCGTTGTGACATTGAACAGCGCTTCGCGTGACGTCTCACTGGGCCGGCGTGACACCAGATTGATGACACCGCCCAGGGCGGCAGGCCCATACAGCGCCGAGGCCGCGCCCTTGATGATCTCGACCTGACCGAGGTCAAGCGGCGGCACCTGCAGCATGCTGAAGGAGTCGCCACCGGCACCGTAGAGCGGCAAGCCATCGGCGAGCATCTGTGAATAGCGTCCACGCAGTCCCTGAATCCGCACCGTCGCGGCGCCGAGTGACGGCGCAGTCGTCTGCACGCGTAGGCCGGTGGTTTCACCAAGGAGCATGGCCACCGAGCCTGGCGTCATCAATGCCTTCTCTTCGATCTCTTCGCGGTCGATGACTTCGACACGCAACGGCTCGTCCTGCAGGCGCCGGTCCGCCCGCGTCGCCGTCACGACCACTGTCTCTTCCATTTCCGGCATTGCTTCAGGGTCGGGTGCGACAGCACTGGTGTTGGTGGGATTCTGCACCGGGGGACCGACTCGCGACGGTAAAGTTTGGGACGGCGCCAGCATCGAAAGGGAGAAGAGCAGGCCAAGCAGCACGTTCCTATCGTAGCGGGGGTGGCCGTCAGCGGCGCGGCTTTGTCCGCCGGGTGAGGGGTGCGCGGTCAGTCCGTCAACCGCTCAGGAGTCTGTAATGTGAATTCGCGCCGTTTCCCGCACTGTTGCCGCTGTCCCCACCATGAGGGCGCAGGCGTCAAGCTCCATCGCGCCTTCGGTTTCGGCAACACCAGCGAGTTCGACCCATTCCTGCTGTTCGATGATTTCCGCAACGATCGTCCCAACGACTACAGCGCGGGCTTTCCGTGACACCCGCATCGCGGTATTGAGACGATCACCTATGTCCTGGCGGGCACCGCCGCTCACATTCCGTCGATCACGGACGACGATGGGACGCAGGTGAAGGTGGTGTGCGGCAGCTTCTGGGGCCAGCGCGGCCCGGTGGAGGGCGTTGCGGCGGACCCGATCTATCTCGACGTGTCGGTCGCGCCTGGCGTCAGAAACACTCAGGACGAGATCCGGAAGGCGATCAGTGATCTGCGGCAGGGTACGTTCGTTCGATAGAACACCTTTCACAGATAGCGCACGTCCGGGAACTTATTGCGCTAACGTCAATTTGAACAGCGGTGCGGTACGTGCGTGCGTCAACTGCTCCAGCGCGTAGGCGTAGCCTAGCAATGCGGCTTCGCTGTATGCGGGGCCCATGAACGTCAGTCCAAAGGGCAGGCCGTGGCTCTCGCCCACTGGCACCGTCACGCTTGGCGTACCGGCCACGGCGGCCATGCCGTAACCGGCACCAACGAAATGATCACCCAGCACATGATCCGTTGGCCATGCCGGTGACATGCTGGGCGCGATCACCGCGTCGAGCTTGTGACTCGCCAGCGCCGCCAGTAAACCCTCTTTTCCTGCCAGCCGTCGTGAATCGTTTTTTGCCTTGATGTAGGCCGCGTCAGTCAGCGGGCCTTTGGCCTGCGCCTGCTCGAAGATTTCCTGACCAAAAAACGGCATCGCCTTGTCGGCGTTGGCCGTGTTCCAGGCGATGAGCGCCTCCAGCGACTTGTGCGGCGAGCCGCTCTTCTGCAGATACGCATTGAGGCCGTTCTTGAATTCGTACAACAACACGGCGAACTCGCTGTCGTTCCAATCGTTGTAGGTGCCGACCTTGATGTCGACCACCTCCGCGCCCTGCGCCTTCATCGCCGCAATCGCCGATTCGACCGCTCCGTCCACATCAGGGTGAAAACCCATCGCCTGGCGCAGGACACCCAAACGTTTGCCCTTGAGGGCGTCCGCCTTGAGGCCTGTCGTGTAGTCCGGCACAAGCTTCCCCGCGGCCGCGGCGCCCGCCGGATCGGCGCCATCGACACCGGCCATGCCACTCAACAACAGTGCGACGTCCGCCACGGTGCGGCCCATTGGACCAGCGGTGTCCTGCGACGCCGAAATCGGGATGATGCCCGTGCGGCTGACCAGGCCGACTGTCGGCTTCAAGCCCACCAGTCCGGATACCGACGCCGGACAAATGATGCTGCCATCGGTTTCAGTGCCGACACCAATGGCCGCAAGGCTGGACGCAATCGCGGTGCCCGTGCCGGAACTCGACCCGCACGGGTTGCGGTCCAGCACATACGGGTTCTTGGTTTGGCCCCCACGTGAGCTCCACCCTGACGACGACCGCGTCGAACGGAAGTTGGCCCACTCGCTCAGGTTAGTCTTGCCAAGAATGACGGCGCCAGCCTGGCGCAGCCGCGCTGCGACGAACGCATCTTGCGCCGGACGGTTGTCGGCCAGCGCCAGCGATCCTGCGGAGTTGACCATGCCCTTGACGTCGATGTTGTCCTTGAGCAGGACGGGGAGGCCGTGCAGCGGACCGCGCACGGTCCCGGCCTTGCGCTCGGCATCGAGTGCATCGGCGTCGGCAAGGGCCGCGGCGTTAATTTCAATCACGGCATCGAGGTGGGGGCCGGCGTCATCGAGCGCGGCGATGCGATCGAGATACGCTTGAGTCAACGTCCGGGAAGTGACCTCGCCCGACGCCATCCGATCGCGCGCGTCGGTAGCACTGAGCTCTGCGACATCGAGCAGCAAACCGCCGGGGGCCGACGGCGAGGTGTTGGCAGACTGCGTGGCCGGCGCCGCGCAAGTCGTGACAAGCGCTGCCAGAAGCAGCAAGGGAGCACAACGTGGCATCAGATATCTTGACCCAGGTCCGGTCGCTACGTCTTTGCTAATGCAGCGGCGATGTGGCTCAAGGCGCGTTCCACGAGTTTCCGGGAGGTCGCGATGTTCATGCGCATGCGGTTCGCGCCGCCCAGCCCGAATGACGCGCCCGGATTGAGGTGCACTTTCGCGTTGGTCACGAAGAAGCGCTCAATCATGGACTCGGGCGTCACCCGCCTGCCCTCGATCTTGGTGGCTTCGGCGGCCTTAGCCCGGGCGCCGATCCTCTCGGCGACAGCCGTGACATCGAGCCACGCCAGGTAGGTCGATTGCGGCTTGACGTGCTTGATTAATGGGATGTTCGCCTTGATGT
>JACCSI010000068.1 GCA_013813075.1 Acidobacteriota bacterium
TCGCCCATCACACCCACGCTTTGCACCGGCAACAACACCGCAAAACTCTGCCACAGCCGTTCGTACCAGCCCGAGCGGCGCATCTCGTCTGCCACGATGGCGTCGGCGCGCTGCAGCAAGGACAGCCGTTCGCGCGTGAGCGCGCCAAGCAGCCGCACGGCCAGGCCGGGTCCGGGAAATGGCTGGCGCACGAGAAACTCGCGATCGATGCCGAGGTCGCGTCCGACGGCCCGGACTTCGTCCTTGAATAGTTCCCTGAGCGGCTCGACCAACTTGAAGCGCATGCGGTCCGGCAACCCACCGACGTTATGGTGGCTCTTGATTGTCGCCGAAGGTCCACGGACCGATACTGACTCAATCACGTCCGGATAGAGCGTGCCTTGCGCCAGAAAATCGAAATGTCCGAGCTTCTGCGCCTCCTGCTCGAAGATCTCGATAAACGCGCCACCGATAATCTTGCGCTTTCGCTCCGGGTCCGTGACGCCGTCGAGGCGGGTCAGAAAATAGTCCGTTGCCTCCACGGCATGGACCGGCAGCTGCAGTTTCTTATAGCGGTCGACCACCTGCCGCGCTTCATTCAACCGCAACAGGCCGTTGTCGACGAAGATACACTGCAACTGATCGCCCACCGCGCGATGGATGAGTGTCGCCGCCACGGTCGAATCGACGCCGCCCGACAAGCCGCAGACGACGCGGCCCTGCCCGACTTGCTGACGAATGCGGCCGATCGATTCGTCGATGAACGACGCAATGGTCCAATCACCGCGACATCCACACACGTCCATGGCGAAGTTGCGAAGAATGTCCGTGCCGCGTTCGGTGTGCGCCACCTCCGGGTGAAACAGCAAGGCGTAGAAGCCGCGGTCGGCGGCTTCCATGCCCGCGACCGGCGCATTCGCACTGGTCGCAACGACGGAGAACCCGGGTGGTGCGGTGGCCACGAGGTCGCCGTGGCTCGCCCAGACGCGCAGTTCGGCAGACAGCGATCGAAACAGCCGTGCCTCGCTCCCGGGGCGCACGGTGACCGCGGCAAAGCCGAACTCGCGATGCGGCGACGCCGCCACCTGGCCGCCAAGCATGTGCGTCATCAGCTGCATGCCGTAACAGATGCCGAGGGTGGGCAGGCCCAATTCGAGGACGCCCGGATCGCATCTGGGCGCATCGCTGTCCGACACGCTCTTGGGTCCCCCGGACAGGATGATGCCGACCGGCTGTTTCGCCCGAATGGCGTCGAGCGGCGAATTGAATGGCAGGATCTCCGAGTACACCGACAGCTCGCGCAACCGGCGCGCAATCAGCTGCGTAAATTGCGAGCCGAAATCCAGGACGAGAATGGTCTGATGGGACACTTGAGGTAAACCAGGCGCGAGCACGCGGACGCTCCACCCCACACAGGTCTTTCGTGAACCTCGTGGGTGAGACGACGCTATTATATGCGTGTGCCAGTCGGTCGGACCACAATATATAGGGGCGGCAAGGCTTCCCGCGCACGGTTGGTCGCCTGCTTCCTGGCGACGATCATCAGTCCGGCAGCCGGCCAGGGGCGCGTCTCTCGCGAGGACGTTGCCGATCGCATCCTCGCGCTCGATCCACGCTGGACGGTCTCGTTCGAGACCGCACCGTCCGCACCGGCCGGCTACGACCAGCAGATGGGTTACGTGCCGCTCAAGGGTGGCGAACTCGTTGCCATCGACCTCAACGAGGGCGTCGTCAAGTGGAAAGTCGCGCTCGCCACGCCCTTGACGCCAGCGACGGGTGACGGGTTCGTGTTCGCCGCCGGCGATAGCGCCGTGACCGCGCTCGATCAGCAGTCCGGCCGTACCGTGTGGCGCACTCCACTCGACAGCCCGATCTCGACGCCGCTGTATTGGGACAGCGGCTGGCTGCTCGCGTCGACCGACGCCGGTGACCTGATCGCGCTCGATCCGGACGATGGCCGCGTGCTGTGGCGCAACGCCCTCGCGTCGCCCGTCTCGGTCGCGCCGACCGCCTCCGGCGATCGGCTGTACATTTCTTTGCGTGATGGCCGCGTCGCCGCGATCAGTCTCGAATCCGGACTCAGTCTCTGGGCGTATCCCCTGAACGAATCGGTCACCGGGGTGCTCGCGCTCGAAGACCAGCTGCTGGTCGGCTCTCGTTCGAACGTGCTCCACAGTTTCGAACTCGGCCGTGCGCGCATCCGCTGGACGCAGAAGGCCGGCGCCGATATCGCGGGCGCGCCCATCGCGGACGACAAGTTGATCTATTTTGCCGCGTTCGACAACGTGTTGCGCGCGCTCGACCGCAACAGCGGGAACTTGAAGTGGACCCGCAACCTGCCCTCGCGTCCCGCCGGAGGCCCTCTCCTCGCCGACCACGTCGTGTTGCTGCCCTTCGTCACCACCGACATCGTGGCGTATGTCGCGACGACCGGGGTTGAGTCGTTTACCATCCGCGCGATCGGCGAGCTTGGCGGCGTGCCCTTTCTCCGCGAGAACACGCGGCCCACGGCGCCGCGGCTGATCGCGATGAGTCGCGACGGCTCGCTGCAAGGGTTTTCGCCGCGGGTCGAACCACCGCCTGCCCCTCTTGCGGAACTTCCCGGTGTCAGGGTCGGCGGCTAGCATTCACGCGCGCGCCCCCCGGGACGGCGGATTGTGCAATGTCCAGCGCGGCCGCAAGACGCCGCACACCTTCACGCATGCGCTCGTGCGCCGGCGCGCTGAAGGACAGACGCGCGAACTGGTGCCCCTCGCCATTGACGAAGAACGCGCTTCCGACGACGAAGCTGACACGCTGCTTGACCGCTTCGACAAACAAGTCGCGATCGTCGACCGCCTTGTCGAATTCGATCCACACGAAGAACCCGCCGCGCGGTGGCGCCCAGCGGACGCGGCCGCCGAGTGCGGCGTGTAGCGCCGTTTCCATGACCGTGCGCTTGGCCATGTAGTGCGCGCGCAGCTGAGGCGCCAGACGATCCACCACGCCTCGAGCCAGCGCGGCGTGAACCAGGCGCTGATCGAAAATGCCACTGTGCAGGTCGATGGCCTGCTTCGCCAGCTCGATGCGCTCGGTGATGGCACGTGGCGAGACCATCCAGCCGACGCGCAGTCCGGGCACGAGCGTCTTGGAAATCGTGCCGAGGTAAATCACACGTCCGGCGGCGTCGTCCGCCTTAATCGGGCGGGTCTCATCGGCGCGCGTCGAGTCGTCGAAGTAGATACTCCCGTAGGGGTCATCTTCCAGAATCAAGAGATCCAGCCGTGCCGCGGCCTCGAGCAGCGCGAGTCGCCGCTGTCGCGACATGAGACTGCCAGACGGATTCTGAAAATTGGGCGTGACGTAGACAAAACGCGGACGGCCGCCTCCGGCCGCCACGCGCGTGACGGCCGCTTCGAGCGACTCGAGTGATAGCCCCTCGTGGTCCTGTTCAATCCCCACCAGCCTCGCCTGCTGATTGTGAAATGCCGCAACGGCGCCGCTATACGTCGGCAACTCCACAAACACGACATCGCCGGGGTCGAGCAGCACCCGTCCAGCAAGGTCAAGGCCCTGTTGTGAACCGGTGGTGATGATGTAGTCGTCCGGCGCCGTCGTGATTTCACTGGCGGCCAAGTGCGCCAACAGTTGCTCGATGAGTGGCCGGTAGCCGCGCGTCGCACCGTATTGAAGCACGTCGCCGTCGCGCGAGCCCAGAAGCTCGTTGCTGATGGCTTGCAGCTCGCCCCACGGGAAGGTCTCTGGCGCGGGCACTCCAGCCGCAAATGAGATTAAATCCGGCACGGTGGCGGCCAGCGCACCCGTTTTGCGAATGGCCGACTCCTGAAAGTCGAGCGCGGCGGCGGACAGATACCTGGTGTAGTCGTTCATGCGATTCGACCGATGTGATGCACAGTGGTTGCCGGCGTCATGCCCGGGCTCTGCGTGCCGTCGCGCAGGTTGCGATAAACGCGTGCATACGCGACAAGCGCCGTCAGCGCGATGAACTGGAAGACAAAGCCGCGCAGCAGCCACGCGATGAGTTGCAGGGGTAGCGCCGCAAGTCCAACCAGTGGCACGAACGCGATCAAGCTAAGGGCGATGGTCGCCAGAATCGACGCGGCCGTCGTCAGCAACACCAGGCCCAGGGTTGCCGCGAAAATTGACAACACCGTCCGAAACTCGAACCGCAACAGGCGCGCCACCCGGCCCGCGGCGTCGCGCAGCGAACAGTCATCGATCGCCATCACGATCTGGAAAAGCAGGTAGAGGAAGTTGACGATGGTGACCGAGGCGACCAGTAGCGCGGAGGCCGCGGCCGCCACTATCGGCCAGCCCCTGCTCTGCGCCGGCCCAAACACCACGGCCAGGGAGACGACCGTCGACAGCAGGTAGAAGAGCATCAGCCAGATGCCGAGACCGACGTAACGCGGAAACAGTCTCGCCGCCCCGCCAGTGAAGCGCTCCAAAGAAAATTGCGTGGCGCGATGGAACGCCGCCAAGCGCAGCGGCGGATGTTCGATGACGCCCCCAGCGCGTTCGCCGGCCACTAGCACCGTCACTGTCCCGCCCTTGACCAGGAACATCAGCAGCGAACCGCCGATCAGGATCAACGCCACGGCCAGCAGAAACGCGAACAGCGCAATCGGCCGCGCCAGCAGCACCGCAGCCATCGTCGGGATGATCTGCGCGACCGGCAGTGAGAGGAGTTCGCCGGGGTCCCCGCCTATGAGCAAGACCGCCAGGAAGACGCCACCGACAATCGGCACCGCCAGCAGCGTCTTGAATAACGCATCCGCGACGAACTGGACAATGACGACGTGCCAGTTGGCGGCGGTGACCAGCGCGCCGCGCTTAAGGACGTTCTTCAGGGACACGGGAGTGGCAGGTCAGAATGACGCACGAAGTACGCATTCGGCACGCTCAGCGCGCTAAGCACTCAAGCATCGGGAACTTCGCGCTCAAATACTACCGTACGCGACAATGGAGCGCCCGATGCCGCTACCCTTGTTTGTCCGTCGCGCGACGTGGCGTGTGCTCGTTGCCGGTGTCGCCTGTAGCGTGCTCATCGCGGTCGTCGGCGTGGCCGGCGAACGACGCCGGTTCGGTGCGACGCTGCCCGATGCCCATCAGCGCATCGAGGCCGACGTTCAGCAACAATTTTCCGTTCTTGCCGCACGTCTTGAGAGCGCGTCGGCCATTCTGCGGCGCGACGCCATGGTGGCGTCCGCGACCGAGACGCGCGAGACAGGTGCCGTGCGGGCCCTGTTCGACCGCCTAGCGGACGCCGAGAAGCGGCTGAACATCACGGGGGCCGCGCTGACGGTTTACGGTCCGGAGGCACGGCTCGTCGCCTGGGCCGGGCGACCCGCGATGCTTCCGACCGTCCGCATCACCGGCCCGGATGCTCTCTTCCTGGCGCAAAGCGAGGTGGGCCTTCGCCTGACGCGCGTCCTGCCGGTCTTCGATCGGGCGCAGCCAGACCTTCGCACAGCGACCCTTGTCGCCGAGGCGCCACTGCCCCGCTCCAGTGCAATCGGCCAGTCGCAAGACCCCGTGATGGCGACCTCGGTGGTGCCGGTATCGCTCCGGCTCGGGTTCGAAGGACGAGGTCCGGATGAAATTCTGGTGCGTTCGTCGAATGGCGTGCCGCTCGCGGCCATCGCCGTGCCGCCCGATGAAATTGACCGGGCACGGAACCGATGGCGCTCCAGGGTGTGGGCGGCGCAAGGCGTGGTCCTGTGGGCGGTGCTGTTGCTGCTGGTCGGGCCTTTGCTGGATTGGCGTCGGATGTCCGACTCGATCGGCCGCCACGTCGCACAGAGCGTGGTGATCCTGTGGCTGCTGATCGCGGCGCGGACCGCTGCGTGGTTTGCCGTCCGTCTCGCCGGACTCGACCGGCCGGCCCTGGCGTCGCGGGAGGTCGCCGGGCCCTTCTGGATTGCTCTCGCGTCACCGCTTGATTTCCTTCTGACATCGCTGACGCTCGGCGCCCTTGTCGCGCTCGTCGCGTCGAGTTTCGAGCAGTGGCGCCAAGGCCGCCGCGGGCGTGTCCGCGTCGTGCCGGCACGGGGGCCGGGCGAGGTCTTCATGTTCGTGGCCGCACAAATCGCGGCCGGGGCGATCGCTGGCGCACTGCTAGTCGCGTACGAGCACTTCCTGCGGACGCGGCTCGTGCTGGTGCCATTCGACGTCCTCCACTTTTCACTCCACCCATTCGACACCACACGGCTGGCGGTCGTGACCGGTCTCGTCCTCTTACACGCCACCCTGCTTGCGCTGGTCATCCTGGGCTTCCGTATCAGCCTGTCGCGTTGGGTCGTCGCCGGCAATCACCGCTGGATTCGCGCATGGATCCCGCTGCTGTGGGCGGCGCCTGCGGCGACGGTCCTGTTTCTCGCGACGCGGGAGTGGGAACGACCACCGTTTGGCCCGGCGCTGCTGGTGGTTGCCGTCGCGATTGCCGCGGGGTGGCGGCTGCGGCGGTTTCGCGCCGCGCTCAAGCATGCGACGCAGGCAGCGCGGCTGACGGCGTTCTTTGTGGCGTTGGCGTTGCCCTCGGT
>JACCSI010000085.1 GCA_013813075.1 Acidobacteriota bacterium
CCTTCTTGGCCGCGGCGACGAAATATTCCGGCCCCTTCTGCATGGTGATCCGCCCGAGGTAGAGCACGATCTTCTCTTCCTTGTGGATGCTGTACTTCTCCTCGTCGAAGCCGGTGCCGTTGACGTCGATGGCGTTGTAGACCACTTCCACCTTCGAGGGATCGATGCCGTACTGGTGAACGATGATGCTCTTGGTCAGCGCGCTGACGGCGATCACCTTCATCGCGCCGTGCATGCCGCGGCGTTCGATGTCGTAGATGCGCTGGTCGACGTTGGCGCCGCTGCGGTCAAACTCCGTCGAGTGAACATGCACGACCAGCGGCTTGCCCTTGATCCCGGCGACAGCCAGGCCGGCGGGGAAGGTCATCCAGTCGTGGGCGTGCACGACGTCGACGTGCTCGTTTCGCGCCACCTCGGAGGCGAGGGCGGCATAGCGCTGAATTTCGGAGAAGAGATCGCCGGCGTAATGCGACTGTGCGGTGTGCGCGGGATTGCCGATGAACCCCGGCGTGGCGCCGCCGGCGGCGGGGTTGCCGCTGTCCGAAGGCGCGGCGGGTTTGCCGCTGTCCGAAGGCGCGGCGGGCTTGTCGGATGACGCCGCCCCCGCTGCTACTTCCGCCGGCGCGGCGACGGGCGTGGCCCTGCACCCGCGCGTCACCTCCGGCTGAATTTCCGGTGGTCGCCTGCGCTCCTGCTCGTAAGCGTCCGGCGTCTGATACGGATCGGAAAGGTTCGCGCCCACGGCGCGAAAGGTGACGTGCTCGAACTCGTCAAGCCGCAGCTCCGTGCTCGGCGCGGCAAGCGGCGAGTCCGCGCGCGGGCTCACGAGGCGCAGGTGCGTGCTGAACGGGGTTGAAACAGGGCGCGGGAGCACGAACATGATGTCCGTGCCGATGCTGCTCATCGCCTTGGTCAGACCGTAGCAGGCCGTGCCCAGCCCGCCGCTGATGAAAGGCGGGAACTCCCAGCCGAGCATGAAGACGCGCATAACGACAACCGTTTCAACCCGTTGTGTGAACCGAGCGGAAGTGCGCCGAACGCGCGACAGATCGCGACCAAACGCCCTGAAAGCTGCGAGATGCAGACGCGCAAGCCAGCCCGTCGCGGCCGCAGGGATACGCGGGCCGCAGACAACGCACACGTGTAAGTTGCCTGAACCACGTTGTCAATACGATCGGAAAACGTTTACCAGCCTTACGAGCGATCGTGTCGCGGCTTATTCTTCAGTGCTTCCATGACCGAAACACATCTCCCATCCGTGCCGCGAATCTACGCAATCTCTCCCCTGCCGCAACGGCTGTCGGTCCTTCACCGCGCCGTCGCGTTGGCGGTGTCGATGGGGTGCCTGGCGGTGCTGGTGACGGCGGTGATGATTCGTCCGAACCCGCGCGGGGTCGAAAGCCATCGACAGCTGGGGTTGGCCGAGTGCCAGTTCCTGCGCGTCGGTGGAATCCCCTGCCCGAGTTGCGGCATGACAACGAGCTTCACGTGGTTCGTGCGCGGAAACCTCGCCGCCAGCCTCTGGATCCAGCCCATGGGAACCGCGCTCGCCGCCGGCGCGGCGCTGACGTTCTGGGCGGGTCTTTACATCGCGGCAACGGCCAAGCCGGTGCATCGGTTGATGCGTGGAACGCCGGGCAGTTACTATGTGCTCATACCGTTGGGCTTCGGCATCGCGGCGTGGGCGTGGAAGATCTTCATTCACCTCCGCGGCATCGACGGGTGGGGCTAAGCCATCAGGATCAAGCAAAAAGGATGAAGGATGAAAATGAACGAAAACCCGCTGCGGCATGGTCTTCGCCGCGCCGCTTTCATCCTTCTGCCGTCTTCGTTGCTCCTTGTTATCTCCAGTTGCCAACTCATCGGCGTGGGCGCTCAGGCGCTGCCGCCGGCGACGATCGTGCCGCAGTACCAGGGGCTGGCAGGACAATCGCTGGGGGTGATGGTCTGGGCGGATCGCGGCATGCGCATCGAGTGGGAGTTCATCCAGCTGGACCTGGCCAACGCCGTTCACGCCAACTTGCAGGCAGCAGCGGACCCCAAGAAGGCGAAGGTGAAGGAGCTCAAGGGGACGACATTCCCCGTGTTGCCGCGGTCCATCATCCGCTTTCAGCAGGACAACCCGGAAGTGGAGGGCCAGGCGATTACCGCTGTGGCGCCGAAGCTCGGGGTATCGCGGCTGATCTACGTCGAGGTCGAGAACTTCTCGACACGCCCCGACGGCGGGGTGGAGCTGTTCGGCGGCGATGCCAGCGTCACGCTGCGCATGGTCGAAGTGAGTCCCGACGGAACCGCTAAAGTTGCTTATGAGGAGAACGACGTCACCGCATCCTGGCCGCCGGACGCGCCCAGGGAAGGTCGCCCGACGATCGGGGATCGTCGAACGTACGTCGAGCTGATCAAAACGCTTGGCAGTCAGATTGCTAAGCGATTCGTCCCGCACCCTGAGGACGAACAATGAGCGCCGGCGCTACCGCGCAAACGCCTTCTTGAGAAACTTCACGCCCTTAATGGCGATGTCCTGGTTGGACGGCTCGATCTGCCGCCAGATGGCGGCGGCGCGGGCGATGACCTTCACATCCGTCGTGAAGCTCTCGATCACAACATCCCCGTCATACTTAATGCTGCGCAGCGCCTTGACGATCTCCGGCCAGGCAATGTGGTCCCCACCCGGCGTGCCGCGGTCGCTGCCGCAGGCGTGAAGATGCGCCAGCAAATTCCCCGCCTTCTTGATCGCCTTGGCCTGGTCCTTCTCCTCAATGTTCATGTGGAACGTGTCGAGGTGGAGCTTCAGCGCGGGGCTTGCGACGTCCGCGATCATCTTGAGCCCCTGCTGGGCGGTGTTGATGAAATCAGTCTCGAACCGGTTGAGCGGCTCAAGCGCGATGGTGATCCCCTGCTGCTGCGCATGCCGCGCAATCTCCTTCAGGTGCTTCACGACGGTCTTCCACTGCTTCTGATATTCCTTCGGTTCCACCGCGTCGGCTCGCCCGACCGCGCTGTACACCGGGCCGACCACAGTCGCGCCGCCCAGTTGCTTCGCCTGGTCGATGATCGCTTTCAGGTACGTTTTTCCGGTCTCCTGCGCCTCGGGCGTGCCGCGCAGGTCGCGGTCGGGACCCATGCAGGCGCAGACGCTGCCGCAGACCAGCCCCGCCCGCTCAAGTTCCGAACGCACATGCGCCGGCGTGATGTGGGATGGATCTTCGATCGGAATTTCGACGCTCTCGAATCCCCACTTCTTGAACTGCGGGAAGAGGGTGGTCGACTTGTCGGTGAACGGGGACGTGAACAGAAAGGTATTGATTCCAAGTTTCATAAGAGACGATTTTTCCACAGGCGAGGGAAAATCTCAAACCCACGAACCCCCTGTCGACGCCCGCGTCCTGATTGGCTGATCGGCTTCAGCTCGCGACACCGCCGTTGGAGCGATTTCAAACTCACCTGAATAAAGGGTTCCTGGCGACCACTTGAATCGCGGTTCGACCCACACCGAGAACCCCCCATTTTTGCTGATTAAATTCGCGGCGGCGGGACGATGTGGTTATCGGGCGTCGAGGTCTCGGACCGTGCGCGGTCGCACCCCGGACGCGGCGTGCTTCGGGGGCCAAAGGAGTTTGTCAAATGAAGTCGCGATTGACGTTAATCTTCGCCGCGCTCGTGATCCTGCTGGGCGCTATGGTTTGGGTGGTGCAGGATCGCTCGACCGCTGCTTCGCTCATGGCCGCGACGCCCGCCGCGCCGGCCGAACCCGTTCAACCCGCGCCCGCCGCTGAGCCCGCGGTTTCGGCAACGCCGGTCCCCGCTTCGATTGCTCCCCCCGCTCCTGCGGTTGTCCCCGTTGCACCTCCCGCACCGGCGGTGCCGCAGGCCGAGTCCGCGCCGACCGTGCGGATCAATCGACTGGGCCATGCGACTTATGTCGCGCGCGACGGGGACACGGTTTCGCAACTGGCAATTGCGCTGCTGGGTAGTGACTCGAAAGACCACCGCGACGCCGTCATCGCCGCCAACCCATCGCTGCAAGCCGATCCGGATCGCGTGCTTACGGGGCAACCGTATTCGATTGCATCATCCGCGGCGCCGGCGGCGGTGGATGCGGACGATCAGCAGCGCGACGCCGCCCCCGCCGTTGCTTCGGCCGTTGTTGCCAGCTCCAGCGAAGCCGCGCGAACCCTCCATCCGACCCCCGAGGTCAATGCCAAAGCGGCGGCCGTCGTTGCTCCCGGTCCCAAGCTGAAATACACCGCCCAGCCCGGCGACACCGTCCGCGTGCTCGCCTCGGACTTACTTGGCGGCGACACGAAGCAAAATCGAGACGCCATCATTGCCGGCAACCCTTCCCTCCAGAAGGATCCCGATCACCTGGTGGCCGGCAAGAATTACACGATCGTGGCGCCAAATGGATTGGCCGCTGACCCCAACGCGCCGCAGGCGAAGGCGCCGACAACGCAGCCGGAAGCCGATGAAGTCGCGCGGCTCAGCGTCGGGCGAGCGCTGCGCTACACCGCAAAGGCCGGGGACACGGTATCGAGCCTGGCAACCGCGCTGCTCGGGAGCGATACACCCGCCAATCGCGAGCTGATCATCAAGAGCAATCCAAGCCTGAAGCAGGACCCCGATCAGCTCACTGCCGGGCAGACTTATTGGATCGCCGCCCCGACCGCCGACTGATCTTGCGGTCCAGCAAAGGGTTCGTCGGAGACCGCCTTGATTCACGTCGGTGCACCTCGGGAGTATGCTCGCGTGCTGCACCGACGTTTTGCGTTTTAAGGTTGGCTTCATTCGAGAGGCCGCATGAAGCCGATATACGGTCGTGCGACCACACGGATTGACATTCGCGGGCGTGCAGGCGCGGGCGGTGAGCGCGCATCGCTGACGTGGAAGAAGGAGCACTCAATGCGGCTAGCCGACTTCATTCTGGAGAAGACTGAGCCCATCCTCGTGGAATGGGAAACATTCGCGCGCAGCGTCTGGGCGGGCGCGGGCATGGATCCGCTGGAGCTGCGCGATCACGCCGCGGATATCCTTCGCGCAACGGCGTGGGACATGAAGTCCGCCCAGAGCGCTACGCAGCAGTCCGACAAATCAAAGGGCGAGGGTCTGGCTTGCGCAGGTAGCGACCGCGTGGATGGGGCATCTGACGTGCACGCCGTCGGGCGCATCAATTCGGGGTTTGATCTCCTCGCGGTTGTCGCGGAGTATCGCGCGCTGCGGGCCAGTGTCATCCGACTCTGGCGCGAGAGCCAACCCACCTCTGACCTGCGCGACTTAGAAGACCTCACCCGGTTCAACGAGTCCATCGACCAATCTCTCACCGAGGCGGTTCGCAGTTACACCCAGCGCGTCGACCGCTCCCGCCAGATGTTCCTGGCAATTCTTGGCCACGACCTTCGGAATCCGCTTCAATCCATCATGATGTCGGCAGACGCGCTACCGCACGGGGCGGAGACAGACCCCCTTGTGTCCGGCGCGGCTTCGCGCATTTCAGCCAGCGTCACCAGCATGGCTCGCATGATCAACGATCTTCTCGACTTCACCGGGATCGGGCTGGGCGCGGCGATGCCGCTTTCACCCGCCGTCATGGACTTGCGCTGCCTTTGCCGCGAAGTGATCGACGAGATGCGCGCAGCCCATCCCACGCGCACGTTCCGCTTCGAGCCGCAGGGCGAATTCACCGGCGTGTGGGATGCCCCTCGCCTTCGTCAAATGGTCTCAAACCTGCTCGGCAACGACGTGCAACACGGGGATGTGGACGGGCCGATCGATCTTTCCATCAGCACGGATGGAGCGGAGGTGCGGCTGGCGGTTCACAACGAGGGGCTGGAAATCCCGCAGGATGTCCTGCCGATGATTTTCGATCCGCTCGTCCGCCTGTCCTCGCCGCAGTCGCAACAGCAGAGGCGGCCGGGCAGCATTGGGTTGGGGTTGTACATCGTTCGCGAGATCGCCAAGGCGCACGGCGGGGACATTGAGGTGGATTCGTCCGCCGAAGCCGGGACCGTCTTCACGGTACGGTTCCCGCGCCGCCGAGCTGCGCTTTTAGAAATGCCGATCCCACTCCGTACGCGCGAATGCGCCTAGCGCGCCACTGAAGCGCATTTTTACGCCCAGCAAGCTGCTTCTCCGTCCTCCCCGCCCCCCAGGGCTTTCGCATTTAGGCCAACAGCGCTTCGATTAAGAACTTGTGGCTCCAGCCGCAGGCTTTCTGCTTCAGGCGGAGGCTGGTCTTCCGCACTTTGCCGTTTTCTTTTCTGATCTCCCACCGTTTCAGCTTGTTCATAGCGATCCGCCGCAGCCGCGAGAAGTTCTCCGCCCCGCAGCCGGTTCGCAGACGGCACTGGTCCTCGTTCATGCTCACGTCCAGCCGCCAGTGCAACTGGTTCTCGATGCCCCAGTGCGCTCGGATCGCCCGGGCGAACAGCTCGGCATCGGTGTGGTCGTGGCTGCTGATGAAGTATCGCCGCTCGACGCTCACCTGCCCGCCGAGGTCTGCCAGGTCCTGGCGCGTCGATTCCACCACCGCCACGCTCGCCAGCTCCGGCCACAGGCTCAGCAACTCCGCGTCCAGCGACTTCACGAGGTCTGTGCTCACCCACACCCGCCGGTTCTCGATCCGGCCATGACCCTGCTCCGTCTTTTCAACGTAGCCGTGAGCCAACCCCTCGAAGCCGTCGAGAATCGCCTCGTCCAGCAGCCCCTTGACCTTCTCATGCAACGTCGGTTGATTGTCCTTCACCGCCAGGATGTAGTCCGCCTTTTGCCCGGTAATCTGCTGCGCGATCTCCCTCTGGCATCCCATCGCGTCGATCGTCACTGTGGCGCCGGTCAGTTCCAGCATCGCCAGCAACTTGGGGATGGCCGTGATCTCGTTGCTCTTGGCGTCCGTGGCCAGTTGGCCCAGCACCAACTGGTTGCTCGACACGAACGCGCTGCGGAGGGCTAGCCCTGCCGCTGACCAGATGCACGGGCGTCTTGCTCCACGCACGCCTAAAGCTGCGGCGCAGCGTCTTGCCATCCACGGCGACGAACAACCCTTCGCTG
>JACCSI010000128.1 GCA_013813075.1 Acidobacteriota bacterium
CTTTCGCACAGAGATTAATATTAAAAAAAATTGATGAGGAGCGTCGTCAGCGCATAGTCGGTCAAATAGACGTAGCGCGACAGGCACGAGCCATCAAGCAGCATGTAGGAGTCGGCCAGAATCCCCCACGCCCGCAGGGTGTCGCGGACCGGCTCCAAGCCACGGGTGCCGGTCGCCGGTTCGCCAGGTGGCGCCAGCGCCAGCAGCAGCGTCTCGGCGTAGATGTTGCGGCTCCACTTCATCGTCACATCGACCATTTCGCTCAGTGGGGCTGACCAGTCGACGAGCAGCTCTGTCGCGCCGTCCATCATCAGTGGCGTGGTCAAGTCGTCAATATCCATCACGCTTCCCGACACCGCGATGCCATGTCGCGCCAGCGCGTCGCGCACTACCGTCAGGTAAAAACGTGTCGGATTGGGGACTGATGCCGTCAGCGTCGTCGGCCTACCGTCCATCGCGATCTGTCCCCGCACTTTCAGTACAGGTGTCCCTGGGACGCGCGCAATATCGATCAGCACTTCGCCGCCGGGGGCGGCTGTGGTCACGGCGGGATCAATGACGAGTCCGCTGCCGAGGGGAGACGTGGTGATGATTGCCGGTGTCCCCGGAGCGATGCCCGGTGTAATTAGCACCTCCACCTGGTTCTCGTTGAATTGCAGCGCACTTGGCGGCGCGCCGTAGCCGTACTGCAGGTTGTCCCACGCCCAGCCGACCCCCCATCCGGGCTCGTCAAACGCGTTGTCGTCGCCGACCAGGTTCCCGTGGATGGCCGTGATGCCTCGGGCCTTCAGGGCGGCGGCCCAGGCATCGAACGCGCGCCATCGCTGCGGATGGCGAGGGTTGATGGTGGGGTCGCCATTGCCGATGATCACCAGATCGCCGTGGACCGCGCCGTCCTGCGCGATCGGGCCGGTGGCGAGCACTCGGGTCGTAAACCGGTAATTCCAGCCAAGCCGCGCGGCTGCTACCGCCGTGGTCAGCAATTTCTGGTTCGACGCCGGCACCATGAACCGGAACGCGTCAAGGCTGTAGAGAGTCTCGGCATCGCGAAGAGAGTGGAAGTTCACGCCCCACTGCACGTGATCGACCTCGGCCGCATCGAACATCGATCGCAGGTCGCGCTGTAGTTGGTCGCGTGCGTCGGGTCGTTCGATCGCGGTGCGGGACGCGGGCGGGCCCGGTGCGCGCGCCGCGCAGGCAGGAAAGATAAGCGCCAGCGCACAGGTGGCGAGGATGTGGCGCATGGTCGGGTGGGCCGCAGCCGGTCTTACGGGGCGGTCGGTGCCGGCGTAACGATGCTGTTGAGTGCCGTCATCATGTCGTCGAACGAGGTGGTGTCGAGTACGGCCACGCCAGGCTCGCCGTTGCGGGAGGCGACGACGTCGGGGGAGCCTCTGGCCACCTGCACCTGTTCGAACTTGTCGCCGTCGTAGCTCGCCGAGATGACGACCGTGGGTTTGTCGATCCCCGTGCCATTCGCCGCCTTGAACGATTGCGCGCGCAGGCTCGTGAGCTTGGTGAGCAAATCCTCCATCTTGGTGAGGTCGAGATCGGTGGCCGAGCCGCCCGCGACGACCCGTTGCCATTTGTCGGCAGTGTTGGCCGCGGTCGCGGCAATTTTCTGGAACTCGTAAGTGTCCGCGCCGCGCACGATCTTTACCCGTGACGCATTGAAGTTGCGAAACTCGAACAGGTCCTTGTCGCGGTAATCCTCAACCGGCTTCTTGGCATCGGCGCCCAATGTTGGATCGACCGCGAAGATTGCCTGCCGGGCCGGGTCACGCACGTAGACGGCGCCATCTTCCTCGGCACCGAACTCGAGCGCCGCGCGCGCGCTGCCGGCGCCTACCGTGATGACTGCCGACGGCTTGTCCAAGCCGAAGGTTTGCGGCCCGCTCGTATCCACCAGTTTCGTCATCGACGCGCCCGCAAGGCGTGTGAGCAACCCCTCGATGACGCTGTAGTCGCCACGCGTCTGGATCGGCTGCTTGACCACCCAGTCGCTGCCGCTACGCGAAAGCTGAATGCCCAGCGCACCAGGCTGAACAATGTCGATCGTGTCCACCTTGTCGCGTTCGAAGTGAAGGACGCGTTTGTCGCGCAAGTCGAACGATTTCTTGGCAAGGGCAGTTTCCTGGAACGCCTGCACGAGAAACACGCGCTTTTCGCCCGGCTTGACCGCGTAAAGGTCGCTTTTCGTGGGCGTCTGCTGACCCAGGTGAATCTCGCCGCCGGCGCCGTTGGCGCCTTTGAAGGCGATTGCAATCCGCGGCTCGGCCAGCCCGTACTCGGCAAGGTTTGCCGCGCTCTCGTCGACGACGCGATTGATCTCGAGCGACGCGATCGCCGAGGTCAAGCCGTTGGCTTCCGTGTCGTCGGCGGCGCCGGTGATCGGCGACGTCATCTTCCAGACACCGTCGGTCTTGCGAATCGTGCTCGTCTCGCCGTCGGCGGTGACGGTAACCTCTTCGATCGCGTCACGCTCGACCGAAAATACCTTTGGTTTTGCCTCGACACCGCCGTCCGGCCGCTTCGAATCGACGAAGTAGATGTACGCGCCCAGACCGGCCAGCACCAGCACCAGCGCCACGGTAGACAACAATCCGCGCATCGCTTACCGCCTCTTCCACCAGGTGTACACGCCGCCGGCCAGCACCAGACCTGGAATGATGAAGATTGACAGCAGAAAGATTCGCTGCTGTTGATCGGCGGTCAGCGTGATGCGGCGGTCTTTCGCCTCGCGGGGGCGAATGGCGATGAGGTTTTCCTGTTGTGCGAGCCAGTTCAGCGAGTTGAGGAACAGGTCCTGATTGCCTTGAATGCCGAGCGCGTTGTTGGCGGCGAAATCCGAGTCGCCGATCGTCAGGATGCGGCTTTCCGGTTTGGGTGCGTCCGGGCTGGCGTTGGTCGCCAGGTCTCCAAGTGAGGGCGGAGGTGCCTCTGTGGACGGCGCCGACACTGCCGCGCCGAGGGTAATCGGACCCTGGCGATCACCACTGTCGCCATTGAATTCGACCCGTCCCGAGGCCAGGCTCTTGAGGTCGGTTTCAGCCCAGCTCTGTGGGCTGGTCTGCAGGATGGCCTGCGGCGCGCGCGTTCCACCAGGAGTGACCACAACCGACCGCGATAGCGGGAACGCCGTCATGACGCCGAAGTTTGCGGTAATCGGGTGCGGTGGGTAAGTGGCGACGACCGGCACCGAGGCATCGCCGCCAAACAACTGGCCCATCCCGCTGGCATCGACGACGATGTCATCGCCAAGCTGAATCGACCACTCGGTAAGAAATGCGCGAACGTTGGTCAATTCTCCGACACCCGCACCCTGCGGATCGATGAGCAACATCACCTTGCCGCCCCTGGCGACATAGCGCTTCAAGGCATCGATCTCGGGCGCCAGCAAATCGGTTTGCGGTCCCGCGATAATCACCACGCTCGCGTCGTCTGGTACCTCTTTCTGCTGCACCAGCACCAGGCCGCTCGTCGAGAAGTTGTCGCGCCCCAGGGCGGCGGCGATGCCGGCGTAGCCCAGACGCTCGGAGTTGGCCGTGTCGCGTTCGCCGTGGCCCTGCGTGAAGTACACCTTCTTCTCCTTGCCGGAGACGAGCTTGATCAGCGCGTTGGTGACGTCCTGTTCCTCGATGTTGGACAGGCGCTGTTCGCGCTCCTTATAGGTGACGACGACGGTGCCGTAGGTGCTGATCTCTGCCTCTTTGGCGCGGGCCGGCTGCCGATCGACGTCCACGTACGCGACCTCCACTTTGTCCGACTCGTATCGATAGGCGTCGAGGCGGGGCCGGAAGCGATCAAAGGCCGTTTCCTGGTCGTAGACGGTGAACTGCACCGGCGCGTCGAGCCCCTGCAGGATCTTGACGCTTTGTTCGGACAGGCTGAACGCCTGGTTTTCCGTCAAGTCCCATCGCTTCGTCTGCCGCGTGCCGAGGTAGTTGACGGCAATGAAAATACCAATGGCGACGAGAATGCCGACTACCGACACGGTGCCGTAACGCGCCTGCCGCGTGCCGTAAAACGACACCACGTCTCGCCACTGGCCGAGCATGTAGGCCAGGATGCACGCCAGGCCCACCCACGTCATGTAAGTGCCGTATTGCATCCACTCCGGACGGAGGAATCTGATCGCCACGGCGCCGAACACCAGCGCCGTACCAATCCATCCGATAACGCCAACTACGCGATTCACCATCAGCCCCGCCACCGTTCGCTGTCCACCGACTTTGCAGTCAGGAACAGGCCGAGAGAAATGAAACTCAGGTAATACACGAGATGTTTTGTGTCGAGGACACCACGAGCGAAATCGTCGAAGTGATCGGTGATCGAGAGGTGAGACAGTACGGCTTGCGTGGTCGGGCCGACGAAGGTGCCAATCCAGTTGATCACCCACAGCATCAGGAAGACCGCAAACGTGACCATGCCGGCCACGATCTGGTTTTTCGTCAGGCTTGAAATGAGCAGGCCGACCGACAGGAAACAGCCGCCCATCAACAGCAGCCCAAGGTAGCCGGTGGCCAATGGCTTCCATTCCGGATTGCCGTAGAGAAACAGGATGCCGGCGTGGATCAGCGTGACCGCGAGCATGGCGACGTAGAGCCCCATGGCGCCGATGAATTTGCCCAGGATGATTTGGGTGTCGGTGAGTGGAGACGTCAGCAACAGTTCAATTGTGCCGGAGCGCTTCTCTTCGGAGTAGGTGCGCATCGTGATCATCGGCATCACGAACAGGATCACCACGGTGGCGTTGGTGAGCATCGGCGCGATCAGCGCCTGGTTGATGTTGAGCGCGCCTCCCATTTCGGCGCCCATCTGCATGCTCTGCCGGTTGAAGAAGGACAACGGGACGTAGAAGAACCAGCCATACAACAGTGCGAAGAATCCAATCACGATGTACGCGATCGGCGAGGCGAAGTAACCGCGCAGTTCCTTGCCG
>JACCSI010000145.1 GCA_013813075.1 Acidobacteriota bacterium
GGGCTGCTGCACATGGAGATCGTGCAAGAACGCCTCGAGCGAGAGTTCGACATGGATCTCGTCACGACCGCGCCCGGCGTGCTCTACCGCGTCACCACGACGGATGGGACGCTGGTCGAGATCGACAGCCCCGCCAAGCTGCCGGAACCCAGCAACATCGCGAAACTCGAAGAGCCGGTGATTACCGCGATGGTCCTGACGCCGGCGGAGTTCGTCGGCGGCATTCTGCAGCTGTGCCAGGACAAGCGCGGCGTCCAGAAGGCGCTGGAATACAAAGCCTCCGATCGGGTGCTGATCACCTACGAGATGCCGTTCAACGAAGTGGTGATCGATTTTTACGATCGGCTGAAGACGATCTCACGCGGCTATGCGTCGCTCGATTATCATGTCACCGGCTACTGGGAATCGCCGCTGGTCAAGCTGGACATCCTGGTCAACGCCGAACCGGTTGACGCGCTGTCGATTATCGTCCATCGCGATCGGGCCTACGAGCGCGGCCGCGCGCTGGCGGCCAAGATGCGTGAATTGATCCCGCGACAGATGTTCGACGTGGCGATTCAGGCAGCGATTGGCGCCCGCATCATTGCGCGCGAAAGCGTGAAGGCACTGCGCAAGAACGTGCTCGCAAAGTGTTACGGTGGAGATATCTCGCGCAAACGCAAGCTGCTGGAAAAGCAGAAGGAAGGCAAGAAGCGCATGAAGCGGGTCGGGCAGGTCGACATTCCACAAGAGGCGTTCCTGGCCGTCCTCAAGATGGGCGACTGATTCAATATTTCACGGAACACACTGCAGGCACACAACCGGTCAGAACGGACTACAGAGCATACCGACCATGGCCGACACGTCATTTCAGAAATCGACAACGCGCGAATACTTCGAGTCCATCGTCGTCGCGGTGATTCTGGCGCTGTTCATCCGGACGTTCGTGGTGCAGGCGTTCAAGATTCCGACCGGGTCGATGGAGCCCAACCTGCTCGTCGGCGATCATCTGCTGGTCAACAAGTTCATCTTCGCGCCCACCGCCAGCCCGATCGAGCGGACGGCGCTGGCGATGCGCCAGATCAAGCGCGGCGATGTCGTCGTGTTCAAGTTCCCGGAGGAGCCCGAGCGCGATTTCATCAAGCGCGTCATCGGCCTCCCCGGCGATACCCTTGAAGTGCGTAACCGCCAGGTGTTGATCAACGGCACCGGGATCGACGAGCCTTACGCGCACTACCTGTTCCCCGTTGGCGAGGACCAAACCGAGACCTTTGACGTGCGCGCGCGCTACGGCCCGGTCAGCGTCCCGCAAGGGCACTTTTTCATGATGGGCGACAATCGTGACAACTCGCAGGACAGCCGTTACTGGGGCTTCCTGCCTGCGCATTACGTCAAGGGCCGCGCTTTGATGATCTACTGGTCGTTTGAACAGCCGGCTGGCGAGCAGCCTGGCGGCGTTCTGCACACCATTACGAGCATCTTCACCGGCACGCGCTGGGAACGACTGCTGCACCAAATACATTGAAGACCATCATCCAGCTCCTGATCGCTGGGTTGCTGCTCCACGGGTGCGTCCGCGCCGGAGATTCGGCCTGGCGCTTCTACTCGTACAAGGATGCCGTCGAGCAGGAAGTGCTCTTTGGCACTGGTGAAACCGTCGCACAGCTGCAGCAGCGCGTCGTCGACATTGCTGGAGACCACGGTATCGAGATGGCGTTGGCGGACGTGGAGATCACGAGAGACCGCGGCGAAACCTCGGTCGCGTTCGCGTACGTCGAGGACATTCCGCTGGTCCCGATGGTCTACACGCGCGAGCACCTCTTCGAGGGCGCGGTCAGCGCCCGCACCTTGCGGGGGCTGACCGGCAAATAACGCGCGCGACGGCGCCGTGACCACCTGGTGCGCAAGGCGCCGATGCCCTCGATCCCGACTTACTACAGTGCGGCCCTGGCCGCTGCTGCCGTCTCGGTGATGCCGTTGGTCAGGTCGATGACGGCCGAGGCGGTGGCCTTGCGGTAGGACTCGTCCTCCAACGTGATCAGGTTGGTTTCGACATTTGCGGTAGCCCCCGCCGCGGCCGCTTCGAGCAGTTCGAGCGCCACCCGCACATCGCTGACGGCCGAGCGATTGCCATGCGTCGCGATCGTTCGCGCATGCTGCATCGCTTCGGCAGCCGTGCGTAGTGTTTCGAGTGGCGCATCCGTCGCGGCGCGCGTTGCGATCTGAATCGCCTGGTTGCGCCTGCCCTTTTCGTCCTCAGACCCTTTCGGCAAACGAAACGCCGCCATCACCTGGTCAAACGCGTCGCTGTCGCTGTCGGCAAGCGCGAGCATGCGACCGCGGACGCTGGTGAGCGCTGCCCGCGCTTGGCCCAGCAACGCCTTCTCTGTGTCGGCATTGGTGCGGGTCTTCGCCAGCCCGGCCACCATCATCAGGAGCGACGTGCCCATGGCGCCGGCCACCGCCGCCGCGGTGCCGCCCCCTGGCGTCGGCTCGGAATTGGCCAACGCATCGATAAAGGCTGAGACGGTGACGTCAGCAAATCGCGGCATCCGTCCATTCTAATTTCCCGCGCTTGATAACGGTACGAATCACCGGGGCACCCACCCGGATGAAATCAGCGAGCGTTCCGTGAACGATGACCGCGTCCATCTGCTTGCGCACCTCCAGGCTGCCGACGCGGTCGGCCCGATCGAGCGCGGCTGCCGCATTCAAGGTCGCTGCGACCAGGGCTTCCTCGAGCGTCATGCCCATTCCGAAGCAGGCGAGCGTCATCGCAAAGGGCATTGAGGGCGAGAAGCCGCCCCCGGGATTGAGGTCCGATGCGAGCGCCACGGCGACACCCTTCTCGATCAACATGCGCGCAGGGGCAAAGCGTCCGAGCTTCAGGTAAAACGCCGCGGCCGGCAGCAGCGTGGCAATGACGTCTGCGGCCGCCAAGCCTTCGGCGTGCGACTCGTCGACGAAGATGAGGTGATCGGCCGAGCGGGCGCCAATACCTGCCGCAACCGCCGAACCGCCGCTCAGCCCCAGTTCATCGGCATGAACCCGCGGCTTAAGCCCACGGCGCAGGCCGGCCTCCAGAACGGTCCGCGTCTCGTCAGCGGTGAAGACCCCGTGCTCGCAGAAGACATCGCACCATTCCGCCAGCGATTCGGCGGCCACTGCAGGAATCATTTCGTGCGTCACCAGGTGGATGTAATCGTTGCGCCGGGTGCGGTAATCGATCGGGATCTCGTGCGCGCCCATGAACGTGGCCGACAGCTCGATCGGCTGAAGCGCCGAAAGCCGTTTAATGGACCGCAGCATCCGCAGTTCGGTCGCGGTGTCGAGGCCGTAACCGCTTTTTACTTCCGCGGTGGTGGTGCCACACGACAGCATCGCGCGAAGGCGGGGCAGTGCGTCGTCAATCAACTCCGCTTGCGTCGCCGCGCGCGTCGCCAGCACGGTCTTCAGGATGCCGCCACCGTCAGCGGCGATGTCGGCGTAGGTCGCGCCCGCGAGTCGCCGTTGCAACTCGTCACGACGGTCGCCGGCGAACACCAGGTGAGTGTGCGGATCGACGAATCCGGGGACGACCGTGCCGCCCGTGGCATCGATGATGGTGGCATCCGGCGTCAGCGAAATCTGTCGCCGGAGGTCTGCTGCGGCGCCAACCGCAACGATCACGCCCCGCGCCGCGGCGATCGAGCCATGTGGAAGCAGTCCGGCGTCGGCCTGGCGCCGGCCACGCCGCGGCGCCGGCCCGCGGCAGGTATAAATGCAATCGGCGTTTTCGATGAGGAGGTCAGCGTCCATCAGCGGCAAGGTTCAGGCGCTCGCGGATCGCAGCCGCGGAGACGCCCATCACTTTCACACGTTTTGACCGGCTTTTTTCACCGGCGATGACCACGATGTGCCGCTTTGGGATATCGAGGAGCTGGGACAGGAACGCGACCAGCTCGGTGTTGGCCGCGCCGTCCACGGGCGCCGCCGCGAGTCGGACCAGCAACGCGCCATCCCGCGTGCCGGCGAGGGTTGTCTTGCCGGCGCGGGGAATGACCTTGATGTCCACGAACGCGCCGTCCGGCGCGTCGGTCATCACCCCTGCGAGGTGCGCGCGAGTGGCTCCTCGACGACCGGCGCTGCGGGTGCGGCCGCCGGTTCGATTGGACGCGGCCGATGCAGCAGGATCTTGTCCTCGCGGTGCCGCGTGTCCTGTTCGCGCACGTACTCGATGGTGTTCTGGAGGGTCGAAATGATGCCCTCGATGCTGGACTCGACGTCCCGGCGCTTCAACCGTAGACCGTCGATCTCATGTTGCACTTCCTCGACACGCAACTGGCATTTCTGCAACAGCAGGTCGGCGCGGCCTTCGGCCTCCCGCATGATGCGCCCGGCTTCCTGCTGCGCGGTGTCCTTGATCTCGTCGGCTAGCCTCTGGGCCGAGAGCAACGTGTTGCGCAGGTTCTTCTCCTGGCCGCGATGTTCGTCGAGCACCGCTTCGGACTTGTCGAGCGCCTGGCGGAGACGGTCGTTCTCGCGCAGGGCATTTTCGTAGTCGTCGGCCGCTTCGGCCAGAAACGCATTGACGTCGCCACGGTCGAACCCGCGCATAACCGTCGGGAAGCGCTGTTGTCTCAGATCGAGTGGCGTGACCTTCATTGCGTGTTTTCCCCGCGGGACTCGCGTTCCGCGCTACCAGTACTCATCTCAGCGGCTGCCGAAAATTGCCGTCCCGACCCTGACCATCGTGGCGCCCTCCGCGATGGCCACCTCGAAATCGTGGCTCATCCCCATGGACAGCTCCCGCAAGTGGCGCGCAGCGACCCCGCTGCCGGCCAGCCGATCCCGCTCGTCGCGGAGCCGCCGGAACCAGGGGCGAGCCTCTTCTGGGTTTTCGGCTAAAGGGGGCAGGAGCATCAGTCCGACGACCTGGGCCGCCTGGCAGCGTCCTGCCTCCTCGAAAATCGCCGGCACTGTGTCAAGCGACGCGCCATGCTTGGTGGCTTCGAGCGCCAGATCGGTTTGGACGAGCACTTCAATAGTCCTGCCCGCCGCGGCGGCAGCCGCATCGACGCGCCGTAGCAGGTCGACGCTGTCAATCGAATGGATCAGGGAGAGCTGTTCCGCGGCTTTCCTGGCCTTGTTCGACTGCAGGTGCCCGATCAGATGCCAGCCAATCTCCATATCGGCACCGGCCTCGATCTTCTGCAGGGCCTCCTGAACACGGTTTTCGCCGAAATCGCGCTGGCCGGCCTCGTAGGCGGCGCGCACGGCACTGAGAGGAAAGGTCTTGGAGACGGCGATGAGGCGGATGTCGGCGGGAGACCGGCCCGCGCGCGCACCGGCCTCGCCGATACGCGCACGGATCTCGGTCAGTCGTGTGGCAACTGCATTCACTTCTTCAATTGCGCGAGCATGCCCTTGGCCTGGCCAGCAAACTGGCCTTCGGGGGCCAGCTGCAAATACTTCTCGAATGCCGCGATGGCTTCGGGGACTTTACCTTCGTTCAGTTGCGCCATTCCGAGCTGGAAGTTCGACTCTGGATGGTTGGCGTTGGCTGCGAGCGCTTGTTCGAACTTCGCTTTGGCCTCGGCGATTTTGCCCTGGTTCCAGAGAATGATGCCCTGATTGTAGATGGCGTCGGCGCTCCCCGTTCCGCCGCCCGTTGCGGCCTTGGCCCCCATGGCGGCGGCTTCGTCAAACCGCTTCTGATTGTTGTAAAGCGTGGCCAACGCATTGAGCGCCTCGGCGTAGTCCGCCTTCAGTTCGATGGCCTTCAACCACGCGGTCTCCGCCTGCTTCTCGTCCTTCTTCTGGGTGTGGGCATAGCCGATGTTGTAATAACAGTCGTAGCAACTCGGCGCCGCGACGATCGCTTCCTGGAATTTCTGGATGGCGAGGTCGTAGTTTTTTCCCTGGCTCGCCGCCACGCCTTCCTCGAACGACTTTTTGAGAGCCGTCGCCTTGGCGACCGCTGCGGGGTCCGCCCCCGTGGTACCGGGAACGAACTTGAACTCGACTTCGGCGGCGCTACCGAGCCGCACTCGGGAGTTCAGGGTCATGGTGCCTAGCTTGTCGGCCGTGGCCGTCACCTTGTAGTTGCCGGGCTGCAGGCCGATCTGAATAAATTCGCCACGCCGATCGGTCTTGACGTCGAACTTCCGGGTGACACCATCGGCGAACTCGATCGCAACCTGCGCGCCTGACACCGGCTTGCCTTCTGCGTCGAGCACCTTGCCCTTGAGCATGCCGGTCTGGGCGGTGGCGGCGCCTGAGAGCCCCAGGAAGAGCGCGACGGTGAGCACCGAAGTCTGCAGTTTTCTAAACATAGTGGGAACTCCTGATTCGCCGGGGGGTCAATCCCGTCCTCATCTTCGGTGGGGCTGAAGGCCCTTTGCCCTCCGCCACCGGCGGGCCTCTACCCCGTCCTCGGCGTTGGAGAGCGGGACACAACCGGGCTTGCCGGCAGTACTAAGTGGTCGGGCAAGGCCTGTCGCCCTGTCGCTCAAGTGTACGTCAACCCTCGAAAAACCGCTCGATGTCGCCGAGGTCGTGGGTCATTGGTGACGGCGGCAACGACGCGAGGAACCGGCGGCCATACCCCATCGTCTTCAAGCGGGGATCGAGCACCGCCAGCACGCCGCGGTCCGTTCGGTGTCGAATCAGCCGTCCCAGCCCTTGCAGCAGGTTCAGAATGGCTACTGGCACTTGATAGTCGTTGAAGGCGTCTCCACCGTCGGCGGAGATCGCTTCGATGCGAGCCGCGGTAATCGGGTCGGCCGGCGACGCAAACGGCAGCTTGTCGATGACCACGCAACTGAGTTGCTCGCCGGCGACATCGACGCCCTGCCAGAACGCGGACGTGGCGAGCAGGACGGCGTGCGGGGTGGTGCGGAACTGCTTCAGCAGCGTGCTGCGCGGCGCGGTGCCCTGCACCAGCAGCGGGTAGCGCAGTGTGCCCATGATCGACTCATACACCGCGTGCATCATTGCGTAGCTCGTGAAGAGTACGAACGCACGGCCCTGCGTGCGTTGCAGAATCGCGGTCACCTGCGTCGCGACCGCATCGGCAAACTCCGGCGCTTTCGGCGCCGGCATGCGGCGCGGCAGATACATGAGACTCTGGCGTGCGAAGTCGAATTCTGACGGCACGCATAACTCCACCGCATCGTCGATTCCGAGGCGGCGGCGGACGTAGTCGAACGACCCGGCAACTGCGAGCGTCGCCGAGGTCAGCACCGTGGCCTTCATGCGGCCAAGCAGGTGTGCTTTCACGATCTGCGAGACGTCGATCGGCGCGCCTCGCAGAAACACGCCGCGCCCGCGCGTCTCGACAAAATACACGTACGAGCGATCCGACGCGGCCAGCAGGAACCGAAGGTCGTCGCGGACCTCACCCGCGCGTCGAGCAACGGACATCGCGTCTTCGTCCGGCTCGCGGCCCGCTGCGTGGGCGCCAGTCCCGCCGGCCAGCGCCATCACCGCTTCGAGCCCGTCCAGCGCCGTCCCGAGTGCCAGGCCGTGGTCGATGATGTCGCCGAACCACTCGGGCCCGATTCGCTGACGCTCCTCGCCCGAACGGCCGCGCTGCCGCCGCGCCATGGCAATGGCGCCAAAAAATGCGCGGGCATGATCCGACACGCGCGACACCGCGCGCTGAATTTCACCATTGGGGTCGTTGGTCGTGGTGCTCTTCGACACCCGGTCGCCGTCGCGCACCAGATCATCGAGCCGATAGTTGCTGATTGCAATGCCGAAGTACTGCGTCGCCACGTCTTCGAGCTGGTGCGCTTCGTCGAGCACGAGGTGCGCACATTCGGGGATAACTTCGCCGTATGAATTGTGGCGGACCGCCGCGTCCGCACAGAGCAAGTGGTGGTTGACCACGACGACGTCGGATTCCGCTGCGCGCTGGCGCATGCGCGTCACGAAGCATTCCTGATACTGCGGACAGTCGGTGCCGAGGCAGGTCTCGGCGGTCGCCGCGACATCGCTCCAGAGGCCGCTGTCGTCGGGCAGGTCCTCGAGTTCGGCACGGTCGCCGGTTTCGGTCGCTGCCGCCCATGACGCCATGGAATCCAGCACACCCGGCGGCCTGCTGGCGCGCGCCTGGTCGAAGCGATGCAGGCACAGGTAGTTGGCGCGGCCCTTCATGTAGGCGGCGCGAAACGTCACGGCCAACGCCTTCGCGAGCGCGGGGAGATCCTTGAAGTAGATCTGTTCTTGAAGGGTTTTCGTTCCGGTGGAAATGAGAACGCGCTGTCCGCTGAGAATGGCCGGCACCAGATACGCCATCGTCTTGCCGGTTCCCGTCCCCGCTTCGGCAAGCAGCACACCTCCATCGGCGAGCACGTCGGCCACTGCACGCGCCATCTGCCGTTGGCCGCCGCGCGGCTCGAAATGCTCGATCGCACGCGCGAGCGGGCCGTCGTCCGCAAACGCCTCGTCGACTGCGCTCAGGCCGACCGATCGTCGTAGAGGGGAAACTTCTGGCACAAATGCTCAACTTCAGCCCTGACGCTGCTCAGCACGCTGCTGTCTTCGGGCGACGCCAGCACCCGGGCGATGTACTCGGCCACCCGGTCCATTTCCTTCTCGCCCATGCCGCGGGTCGTGACCGCCGGCGTCCCGATGCGGATGCCGCTGGCGACCATTGGCGGGTTCTGGTCGA
>JACCSI010000147.1 GCA_013813075.1 Acidobacteriota bacterium
GTGTAACCGGCTTCTGCTCGAACAACGACGCGGTCGCCGCCGCCGCCCGGTCGATCACCTCGGCGATCGACAGCGCTTCCATGTGCCACTCCAGCTTGCCGGCTTCGATCTTGGCCAGGTCGAGGACATCGTCGATCAGCTTGGTCAGCCGTTCGCCTTCGCTGACGACCACTTTCAGGTTGTCGTCGACCTGTTGCATGGTCTGACGAACCTTCTTGTCATCACTCTGGATCAGCGGGAACAGCCGTTCCTCGAGACGCTTCTTGATGATCTTGGCAAAGCCGAGCACCGAGGTCAGCGGCGTCCGCAACTCGTGGCTGACCGTCGACAAGAACGCGCTCTTGGCGGCGTCGGCTTCTTCCGCGGCAGTGCGGGCCCGTTGCGCTTCGTCGAACAGGCGCCGGATCTCATGCTCCTGCTCGTTCATCTGACGGTAGGCGTTGGCATTGTCGAGCGCGACGCTGGTGAACGAGGCGAGGTTCTGGAGCATCGACAGGTGATGTTCGGTATAGGCGTTCTTCTCGAAACTCTGAATGGTAATGACGCCGACGACGCGATCCTGGCTGGCCAATGGCAGATAGATGAGCGACTGCGGCGGCCGCGACATGGTCCCGTCTTCGAGGAGCCGGCTCTGTTCATCGAACCGGCTGATATAGCGGCTGTATTCCGCGTCGATGTCGTTGATGAACACCGGTTGTCGGTGCTCGATGCACCACACCGGGAGTTGATCGGGGTTGCTGGCATCGCGAGTGTAGGGCGCATAGCGCTTGCCCTTTTCAATCGCCAGCCGGTATTCGATCTGGCGCCGCTCGGCGTCGTAGAGACCGATCCCGAAGACATCCGCATCGGCCAGTTGATTGACGCGCTCATAGAGCCGTTCGAAGATCGTGTCGAAGTCGAGCGATGAGGTGATCTCGCGGCCGATCTCGTTGAGCAGCTCGATGCTTTGCGTGCGTTCACGCTCGAGCGAGGTCAGCGCTTCTGCCGATTCGGCGCGCATCTTGGCGGCAGCAATCTCGGCGCGGTTGCGTTCTTTGACGACCACGCGATGGCGAACTGTCCGGGCGCCTCCGTAGACAAGTCCAATCAGCGCCAGTGCGTACAACGCGTAGGCCCACCAGGTGCGGTACCAGGGCGGCAGCACGGTAAACGCAAAAGTGCCCTCCTCACTGAGTTGCGAGAGTTCGTTGCGGGCGCGGACGCGAAAGGTGTAGTCGCCGAAGGAGACGTTGGTGTAATCACGGCGTGACTCGCGCGACCACTCCGACCAGTCTTTGTCGAATCCGTCGAGGCGGGACTGGTACAGCGTGGCGCCCTCATTCAGAAACGTTGGCGCAGCAAACTCGAAGCGCAGCGCACTGGCGTCGGGAGACAATTTGGGCGCTGCACTGGCGGAGAGTGTGGATACGGGATGGTTCTGGTTGACCACCATCCGGCGGACGAGAGCAGAAAATGGCGGAGAGCTGCGGACAAATTGCCGCGTGTCGAAGCGCACCAGCTGACCGCGGGCGCCGAACCACAGCACGCCATCGCTTTCCGGGTAAAACGCCTGGTTCGCATCAGTTGCAAATCGGCTGAACAGCTGTCGATCGGTGGTGTACGAGCCGTCACTCTGCCGGGTCAACACCGCGCCCTCGCGGCCCGAATTGACATAGATCCGGCCATCAGGTGCTTCGACAAAGTTGATGAAGCGGAGGTCTTCATCTCGTTCCACAACCTCGAAGGTGCGATCGGCGACAAATTTTCCCGACGCGTCGTCGAAGCGCGCGATCTTGTCCAGAACGCTGGCGTAGACGGTCTCGCCGACCCGCACAATCGCCGCCCCACCCGTGGCCAGTCCCTCCGCCGCACCGAAGCGATCGACGCGAGGTGCAGCGGGCCGTGGCGTGCCGGGTTGCGCATCGGCATCGCGCAGGCGAAACGCGCCGGAGGACTGCGTTCCCGCCCAAATGGTGCCGTCTTTGGCCTGGAAGACGCTGCGGACTTGGTCGCTGATGCCGGCGATGCGTCCCTCGTCGATCCACCGTGAGCCGTCCCATCTCACCGAGGCAAAACCGTCGGCGAGACCGACCC
>JACCSI010000148.1 GCA_013813075.1 Acidobacteriota bacterium
ACGCTCGCGGCGCGATTAGGAACAACGACGCGGTCGTCACCATGAAGATCATGCCCAGCAGAATCGCCGTCCATCCCGCGGCGGCGACACGCGGCGTGTTCTTTGCGCCAACGGCATGGCCGACGCGCACCGCCCCGGCTGACGCCAGTCCGAGCGGCACCATGAAAGCGACCGCCGCGACGTTCAAGGCGATTTGATGTGACGCCGCTTCGACGGGTGACAGCTTGCCGGTGAGCGCGGTGGCTGCGGCAAACACGCCGACTTCGAGCGTGACCGTCGATGCCGCCGGAAATCCCAACTGCAGCAGCCGCCAGATACGCGCGCGCTCGATCCGGCGCGGCACCTGGAGCAGTCCGCCTTTGCGCCGCGCGTCGTAATAGAAGACGGCCGCGAGCAATATCGCGGCGAGATAGAGGCGTGCTGCCAGCGTCGCCGCCGCGGAGCCTGCCAGGCCCATCTTGGGAGCGCCCAGGTGGCCGTAGATAAATGCCCAGTTGCCGACCGCGTTGATGATATTGGCCGTCACCAGCGCCACCATCACCGGTGTGGTCGCGTGGATGGCTTGAAGGTAGCGCCGGAACGCCGCATAAAAAATCAACGGTGCGCTGGACCAGAGAAGGATGCCGTAATACTCCTCGACGGCAGGGCCGACATCAGGGTGAAATGCCATCGTCGGCACCAGCCGCAGCATCAGCCACGACGCGCCAAGCAGCAGCGGCACGATCGCGCCCGCCAGTGCCATGCCGTGCCAGAACCAGCGATTGCATTCGTCCATGCGCCGTGCACCAAACGCCTGCGACACCAGCGTGTCGAGCCCCAACAGCAGGCCCATGCCGAAGATCGCGAGGGAGATCTGGAGGGAGTTGCTGATGCCGGACGCCGCGATGGCGTGCGGTCCGAGGGGACCCACCATGATGGTGTCGACGACACCCATGCCCATCCACCCGAGCTCCGCGAGGACCACTGGAATGGCCAGACGGAGCATCGGGGGCAGTTCTTCTTTAAGGAGCGCGGGGTGGATCAACCGTCGAATCGTATCAGTGTGCGATCGTGCCGCCAGGCATCGTCGGCATCTGTTCCTTCGTGAAGCGCGGAAGCTTCTCGTCGCGCATCGCGAGGTGGTAGACGGCCGATGCAACGGCCATGGCGGACGCCTGCGCGTCGCTTTCAATGATGCGCTCGTAGGTATCGAGGTTGGTGTGCCAGGTATGCGAGTTGTATTCGATCGGGTCCTGGCCGACACCAATACCTGGCAGGCCCACTTCGTTGAACGAGGTGTGGTCGGAGCCGCCGCGGCGGCGGCTGGTCGTGAAGGTCGCGCCCGCCACGCCCTGATAGGCAAATGGCGCAAGTGCCTGGCGCAGGATCGTGGCGGCGGCGGGTGGGCCAAACACGGTCATGCCGCGGGCACGGCCAGTGCCCGAATCGATATTGAAATAGCCGGCGAAGTTCGCGTATTCCGGCGTCGGATTTTCGAACGTGCCAAAGTGGGCTTTGACGTATGCCTGCGAACCGAGCAACCCCTGTTCTTCACCGCTCCACAGCGCGAGACGAATCGTGCGGCGCGGCTCCACTCCGGTGACCTGTAGGAGGCGGATCGCTTCCATCATCACCGCGCAGCCGATCGCGTTATCGGTGGCGCCGGTCGCCGAGTGCCACGAATCGAGGTGCCCGCCGAGCATGACGACTTCCGCGGCCTTGTCCGTTCCGGGAATCTCCGCCACGACGTTGTATTGCGTCTTGCCCTCTGGGTATACCGTGTTGACGATGTTGAGCTCGAGTTGCACGGCCATGTTGCCGGCCAGGAGACGAGAGATACGGCCGTAGTCTTCGTTGCGCATGACCAGCGTCGGCACAACCTTTGTCACGTCGAATGTGGCGTTGTTGAAGGCGCGAATCTGGCCATGTTCGCGGCCCGCGTCGTTGACGCGCGCGACGGCGCCGGCGCTGACGAGAAATTGTCCGAACTCCTCATTGACCACGCTGTTGGCCAGCAGCGCCTTGTCCATCTGGGGTGTCGGCGGCGGCGGCGGACCACCCGGCCCTCCACTCGGCGGAGTGTTCGGGTCGAACTGCGCGCGCGCGGCGTCGTCGTCGCGCCGCTTGGCCGCCGGAGCGATCGTCACCGGCACCTTCGCGGCGGCGCCAGCAAAAACGATGCGCCCCTTCACCTTGGCGCGGTGCTCGACGAAGTAGGCGTTGAGCTGCTCTCGCGTCACGCGCGTCGGCGGCTCGAGCGTCATGGCCGCGGCGGTGACGGCGCCTTGGGTCCCAGGCGTCCAGGCGAGGGTTTCGACGACGAGCGTGTCCTTGAGCGGCGACACGAGGAACGCCGCCGTGCGCTCGTTGACCCAGCCGGGCCGACCAAAATCCCAGGGCTCGAGATGCGCGTTCTTCAATCCCCATTCCGTCGTGCGCGTGACCACCCAGTCACTCGCGGCTTTCAGATTCGGGGAACCGGTGAGGCGTGGACCGTAGACGTCCGTGAGCATGTGGAGCGTGTTGAGGATCTGCGAGCGTTCGGCGGCCTCGCTTCGTATCCGGGCCAACGCCTGATGATCGATTTTCTCGTGTTGGTCCTGCGCGATTGGCGCCGTCGAGCTGACGACAACGACCACGAGCGCGATCAGCAGCCTAGTCGGACGCATCGATTTCCCTCCTGCAGGACAGGGACTTTACTACACGGGCACTGGACCCTGCGGTACCCGGTATGATCGTGAGGTGATGCAGATTGCACGAGCCGCGACTTTGAAGCCTGGCGTCACGCACGGGACACTGCCGGGGCCGCGGCCCGGCGATGAGGCGACCGAGAGCGGCGGGCGACTGGTGCGTGGCAAGGCATTGATTTTCTGGGACCCGCGCACACCAGGAAAAAAGCTTGATGCCATCGATACCGACCAGATTACGCCGGCGGCCGACTGCGTGTCGGAGAGCCTCGACACGCTCGATCAGCGGTGGAAGGTCGGGTCGTTCCGGTACCTGATGCCCGACTTCCGGGCGCGTGTGCATGCGGGCGAGACGTTCGTCATCGCGGGGGACCGCTTCGCGATTGGATCTTCGCGCGAGATGTCACCGGCGGGGCTGAAGGCGATCGCGGAAGAAGTTGGCCTCGAGATGGTGATCATCGCTGCCAACAACATGGGCGACATCTTCCGGCGAAACGCCTTCAATCTCGGCCTGCACGTGGTACAAAGCCCCGACGCCGTGGCCGATGCCCGTGACGGCGACGAGTTCAGCTTCGACCCGGCAACGCGGCGCATCGCCAACGTCACTCGGAGTCTCTCCTACGACCCGGTGCCGTTGACGCCGAAGGAAGACGAGATTCGTAAGAGCGGCGGCATTTTCGCGATGGGCCGGCGCGAGTTTCGCTCGTCGGTCGAACGTACACCCGACGTGACGTTCCCCGACGCAACGCTGGCGCGCACGATGTCCACGACCGAGCAGATTATCTGGGCACATCGCGTCGATAAGGATGCGGACGTCAAGCCCGGGGCAACGGTTCGGGTCTATGCGGACCTGTTGCCTGCGTCCGACGGCACGGCGCCGTTCTCGATTCACACGTTCAATCAGATCACCGGCGGCAATTCGATCGATCCGCGGCAGGCCGCGATCGCCAACGATCACTTTGTGTTCACCGGCAAGCAGGACGACGACAAGCAGACCGGAATCGGCCGTCAATTTGCGGCGTACCACGACATCACGAAGCCGTTTTACGCGACGCCGGGCGACGGCATTTTTCATTTCTATTTTCCCGAACAGGGCCTGGTGCTTCCGGGCCAGTTCATTCCTGGTGCCGATTCGCATTCACGCGCATACGGGGCATATGGCGCCGTCGGTATCGGCGTGGGCTCGACCACGCTTGGCTTCGGCTGGTCCACCGGGTACATCTTTCTGACGATGGCGAACCAGCGCCGCGTGCGGTTCACCGGCCGGTTGCGGCCCTGGGTGACGGGTAAGGACATCGTGCTCGAATTGCTCCGTCGCTGGGGGGCACAGCAGTCGCAGGGCATGTCGGTCGAATTGGCAGACATCGACCAGCAGTTGCCGATGGCGTATCGCAACACGATCGCCAACATGATGGCCGAGGCCGAAGCCTTGAACGGTGTGTTCGCGCCGGACGACATCACCTACGCGTGGTATCGCGCGAAGGGAATGACCACCCTGCCGTATCCGCCATTTTCGTGTGGTGCCGATGCGGCGTTTGCGATCGACGAAGAGCTGCCGCTCGGCGGTATCGAGGCAATGATTGCCAAACCGTTCAGCCCTGGGAACGCGTTTCCCGCGGAGGACGTGGCGCGCGAGCGCATTACGTTCGACAAGGCCATGATCGGCTCGTGCACCAATGGCAGCTACGACGACCTGTTGTCCGCGGCGCTGGTGCTCATCGCGGCGCGTGCCCAGGGCCTTCACAAAGCGACTCGCGAACTGGTCGTGTTTCCGGGTTCCGGCGGGGTCAAGCTGCAGATCGAGCAGCCCGATCCGCGGCTCGACGGCGAGTCGATTGCCGACGTGTTCCGCGGTGCCGGCGGCGAGATTCGTCATTCGTGGTGTGGACCGTGCTTTGGCCAGGGCCCAGATGCGCTGGTCAAGGGGGAGCGCGCGATTACCTCGTTCAATCGCAACTGGCAGAATCGGATGGGGCTGGGGGGCGAGGGCTACCTGGCAAGTCCGTCTGTCGTGGCAGCGTCGGCGCTCGCAGGTTACATGGCGCCGCCAAGCGAGCTTGGCATCCCGTGGGATGCGGCGAAATACGGGCTGTAGCGCGAAGTGCGGAGTGCGGGCGCTTCGTGCCCGTGCTTGGCGGCCCATTCGCGGCGACAATCG
>JACCSI010000152.1 GCA_013813075.1 Acidobacteriota bacterium
AGTGAGATCCCATACGTGTTCAACGTCGTGCCCTCTCCCGACCCGCGCGAGGCCGGCTTCGTCTACACCGACATCGACCGCACACTCGCAGCCGCGATGTCCCAGTACTGGGTCAACTTCATCTCCACCGGCGATCCCAACGGCCAGGGTCTGGCGACATGGCAGCCCTACTCGCCGCAGACCGAACCGTATCTCGAGTTCGGGAGCAGCATTCGCGCTGGCAATCACCTGCTGATGCGCGAGCTGGATTTTCTCGAGATGGCGCTGGCACGCCGGCCGTAAGTCTCTAAACGTAATCGCGCTCCTGAGTTACACTTCCGACGCATGCACTCGAGTCGAGGTTGCGTCATCTCCGTGACGTTGGTGGCGGCGGCGATGTTGTTCGCACCGGCAGCGTCCGCGGCGCGCCAAAATGAAACGCCTGGCCGGCCGCAGACACCCGGCCGACCGACGTCCGGAAATCAGTCGCCGGCCGCACCAGGCAACCAAACACCCGCGAAGCCGGCCGAACCGCCACCAGTCGCCGGGACGCCGCTGTACATCAGCCCCGGCATCGTGCTGCAGATTCAGCAGAAGCTCCTGACGCTCGGCTATCCCGTGCCAACGCTATCGGGTGCGTGGGGCGACAACTCCGCGGCGGCCCTGGGTCAGTTCCAACAGAAGCTCGGACTCGATGCCGGCGGCGACCTCGACGAGCTGACGCTCGCTGCGCTCGACATGGCGCAAGTGCTGAAGGGTGAACTCCCGCCCGGCGGCGATGCAGCGGTGAGCGCGTCGGCGATCGCGAGCGGCGGTGCGCCGCTCGCCGCCAGCCCGCGACTGACACGCGTCGTGCAAAACAAACTGGCCGACGCGGGCTTCCCACCGCACAACGTCTTCGGCATCTGGGTCGCCGCCATCGACAATGCCCCCCGCAACTTCCAGAAGGCCAAGGGGCTCGACATCACCAACACCCTTGATCTGCAGGTCATCCACGCACTCGGTGTCACCGACTCGCTGACCAACGCCAAGCCCGGTAAACTGCCCACGGACCATGTCGTGGCCGTGCTCTCGGACAAGGCAGTCATTCTCACGGGCACGCCGCTCACTGTCAGCGCCCACGGGGTCCGACAGGTGCAGACCGCGCTGGTGCAACGCGGTCATAAGGACGTCATCGTCGACGGCAAATGGTCGGACGCAGTGACGGGAGTGCTGAAGAAGTTTCAGGAAGCACAAAAGCTCGAACCGACCGGCAGCATCAACCTGCGCACGCTGCGGGCGCTTGGTTTCAATAATCCGCTCAACGACTTGGATCGTCCGACCCCGGCACCTTCGAAGCCCACTAAATAGCCCGTGCGCAGCCTGCGTCACCCGGCCTGCGCGACACCAGATGTGTTGAAAGACGTCTCTGGCCGTGTCGCGTGCGGTGCGTGGCGCTATCGCCCGTGCGTCATCGCTAGAAGCGAAGCATACGCGTGGCCTTGACCGCGAACGCGCGGTTGCGCAGGCCGATGCCACCAAAGCGGTTGCCGCGAGTGTCCTGCTCGTCGGTCCACACCAGGAAGAACTCGCTGCCCGGCCGATATTCCCACCGGTAACGCAGGTTGCTGCTGAAGGTGCGGTCGCTGGAATTGTATTGGAGCAGTGCGCTGGTGAACATTCGCGGCGAGAACCCGTAGTCGACGCGCGAGCCATAGAGTCGGGTCGTGAACTCGCCGGTCGGCAGCGACACGCGGTTAATCGACACCCGCGGCTCGAGTGAAAAGCGCTTGGTAATGGTGACCCGGCCGCCGCTGTAACCAAGCGTGGTGATGTCGCCGCCGTAGTAACCGCCGCGCGAAATCGACCACGTCCCCGACACCGGTCGCTGCGGACCCATAGTGTATGACGCCTGCACGGTCTGGAAGCTGTAACTTCCCGGCCGCACCACCGCGCCTGCGACCGGCCTAAACGCCTGCAGCAACATCTCGTAGGTATCGGTCACTTCAATGGTGACGCCGTCGCTGTTCTCGAACTCGGTGTTGAACCGCGCATTGTGCTCGCGGGTTTCGAGATCCCCGGCACCGTTGACGACGTACTCCGTGCCGGCTTCCCCCGTGAACTTGCGCACGCGCTTGATGTTGCGCGGTCGCGGGCTGAATCGCAGTTGGGCGTACGACTTCTTGAAATCGTCGCGGCGCACGAAGCCGACTTCCGGATTGAAGTTGTCACCAACCTTCAGGAACTCGGCACGGGCGCCATAGCGATCCGCCGTGTAGTCGAACTTTCCTTGATAGCTGTCATCGTCTGCGTCGAGGCCCGGGGTTGCCGTGCGCGCCCAATAGGCGCCGATATTCACGTTCTGAAAGAAGGCCAGCGACGCGTCGACGCCGTACGCCTGGTTAGAGCCGTCCCGCGACACCAGTGAGGAGGCCGACCGATTCGTGAACATCGCGCCCACCGTACTGCGGCGCAGGATGTCGCGTTTGACGCGGATCACGCTGAAGTTGGTGTCGGGCGTGCGCGAGACCACTTCGTCACCAGTCTGGATGTTCATGATCCCGATCCCGTATTCGCCGACCTTCCCGGTAAGCCGTCCCCCCACGTCGATTGGCACGACGCGGCCGCCGTTCAGCCCGATGCGCCGGCTGTAAAACAGCGATGGCGTGTCACCGGTCGCGCCCATCTGGGCGCCGGCCCCACCTCGCCCGAAGTCGAACACGCCGCGGCCCTCGAGGAAAAAGTCGCGTTTCTCGGGGAAGAAGAGGCTGAAGCGCGTCAGGTTGACCTGCTGCTCGTCAATCTCCACCTGCGCAAAGTCGGTGTTGATGGTGAAGTCCGCGGTGAGGTTGGCGGTGACTCCGTATTTCACGTCGCCGCCGAGGTCCCACTCGAAGTCGTTGTTCAGCGGGGTGGCCCGCAACCGGTCGGTGCTGAGCCGCGAAATCGCATACGGTTTAATCTCGAAATTCTTGCTCGCGGGCGGCAGATCGAGCCCAACCAGCGTGCCGGCGGCCGACACCCGATTGAGCGCCTGCGGGCCGGCGAGATTCTGCGGCACCGGCGTCAGGTACGTCCACTCGTTTTTGTGGCGGATGGCACGACGCAACTGGATGCCCCACACCTGATTGAGGCCTGACCGGTAGCGGAGTGTCTTGAACGGAATTGCCATCTCCACCGTCCAGCCGCCGTCGAACTGCGCGGTCCGCGATTCCCAGACCGGGTTCCAATCCGTGTTCGACTGCCCTTCGTCGATGACCGAGTAGTCCGCCAGCGCGCCGAGTACGTTGGTGTAGAACATGAAGCCGCTGCGGCGGTCATAAAACGTGTCGAACATGACGCCGAAATGGTCGTTCTGGCGAAGCTGGTTGGTGTCGCGGCGCAGTTCGTTGGCAATCCACTTGTCGGGGGGCGCCTCGTCCCAGCACCGGCATGAGACGTAGATATTGTCTTCGTCGTAGGTGACCCACACATCGCTGCGTTCGGTCGATTCGACCCCGTACTTCGGGACGACCTGGAGGAATCCGCCAAACGGTTTGTTGGTCTGGTAGACCTCGTCATCCAGCTTGCCGTCCATCACCAGCGGCGAGGCGAGCTTGATCGCACGCACGGTCGCGCGGTTGCGCGCATCGCGCGTAATGGTTTCCGGCGCAACGGGCGCGGGCGACCCGTCAATGACGACTGTCGAACTGCTTCCGGCCTGTTCTTGAGCGAATGACGGGGCGGCAAACGCGACGAGCGCGGCAGCGAGGACAAGCAAGTTCATTGGGTCATTGATGAGGTAGCGTACAAAGAAAGGGCGGGCCAATAGCCCGCCTCTCTCAAACTTACATTAGCCAACCGTGAAGGGTACGCTGGCTCGCGTGGTGCCCCAATCGATATGGAGCATGCCGCCCGCCGCCGTATCTTCGATTGAAATCATCAGCCGCTCGTCGGCCTTTGGCGTCTTGCCCATTCTCATCGGCACGCGGCCGAGATCCTGACCCGCCGGGTAGGGAATGCCCCAGCCTTTTTCGCGCTTGCTGATGATCAATTGCCACGTGCCGCTGGCGGGAATCGTGTGGAGGCCGTAGCGGCCTACTGGCAGCGCCACAGTGCCGAACTTCAGTGCCTTGTCGGTAATGAGCGTCGTCTGCTCATCTGCGCCGGTGCGCCATTCCTTGCCTTCGTAGGGGTCGACGTCCTTGCCAGGGGTTCGCCCCTTGAGCGCCGGCCGGCCATATTCCACCGCGATCGCGGCGCCATCAACGGTTGCCTCGCTTCGCACGTGCGGGCTTCCGCCCTTACCCATGCCGAGTTCCGTCATCTTCTGCGCCGACACCGTCATTCCAAGCGCCGCGGTCGCAAGAACCGCGGACAACATCACCTTACGCATGAACCCTCCTAACAGGAAACACACTTATTATTGTTCTTGGCGCCGAGCTTGACCAACAGCTCCAGCGCTTCCGGGTACGGCTGGGTACGCTGTACTGGACCATTGGCCATGTCCGCCGTGGTCTGCCCCTCTCGATTGACGGCCTTGACATCGGCGCCCTTCGAAACCAGATACAAGATCATCTCGACATCGCCACGTGCGGCCGCATTATGCAGCGCCGTCGTGCCCTCGTGATCCTTGGCGTTGACGTCGGCGCCGAGCTCTTCAATCAGATACTTGGCCGCGGGCATCCACCCGCCGGGATGAATGATGTGGGAGTTGGCGGCAAATCCCTCCGCGTAACCCACGCCCGTGGCTGCCATCAGCGGCGTGACAGACGGTCCCCCGATGGGCGCGGGGACAAGCCCCGAGACGTCTTGCACGACGCGGTTCGAATCGCCAAATTGCGGACGACCAGCGGGCTTGATGCTCGGCACATTGGGGTCGGCGCCGCGTGACACCAGCAGCTTCATCGCCGGCACGTCGCTGGCATAGGCGGCACGCCAGAACGGCGTGGCACCACTTTCGTCGACGCCCGACAAGTCCGAGTTGTAGCCCGAATACCACACTTTTTTCTTGAGACGGGCGTTCGGATCGGCGCCCTTGTCGAGCAGCGCGGTCATCGTCTCGAGATACGTCAGTTTCTGCTGCGTGAACGCGCGCGGCTGCGGGTAGTTGGATTTCTGGGCCCACACACAGTTGACAACCGCATACAGCGGAGTGGCGCCGTTTTCGCCGGCTCGGTTAGGGTCGGCGCCGCGGTCGAGAAAATAATTCGCGAGGTCGAAGTGTCCGTTGATGGTAGCCATCAGGAGCGGGGTGGTCTGGTCACCGGCGCGCGGCTGATTGACGTCTGCCCCGGCATCGAGCAGCGCTTTGGCGGCTTCGAGGTGACCTTCCCGCGCCGTAAACAAAAGCGGGGTCATCCCTCCCTGGTAAGCAATCAGCTCCGTGTAGTTGTAGCTGCGATCGATCCCCGGCAACTGGGGCGCCCGCGCAGCGGCGGGCGCGGCGGT
>JACCSI010000169.1 GCA_013813075.1 Acidobacteriota bacterium
CGGTCGCCGAGACGGTCACGGTCACGGGCGAGTCGCCATTGATTGAAGCGACCGCGTCATCCGTCGGGGGCGTCGTGGACATCGGCCGCATCGAGAGTCTGCCGCTCAACGGCCGCCAGTTCGCCAATCTTGCCGCGACCATTCCCGGGGTTGGCCTAGGGTTTCACTCCGACCCGACCAAGAGCACGCAGTACTCGCCGCAGGTCAATGGTGGCAACGGCCGCAACGTCAACTACCAGATTGATGGTGGCGACAACAACGACGACACCGTTGGCGGCCTGCTGCAGCTCTTCCCGCTCGAGGCGATTCAAGAGTTCAGCATGATCACGTCGCGCTCGAAGGCCGAGTACGGCCGCAGCAACGGCGGCGTCATGAACATCGTGACCAAGAGCGGGACCAATAGCCCGAGCGGCAGCTTCTTCACGCTCTTCCGCGACACCGCGATGAACGCCATCACCGAAACCGAAAAATTGGGCGGTGCTGAAAAGCAGGACTATCGTCGGTATCAGTTTGGCGGTTCGTTCGGCGGCCCCATCGTTCAGGACAAGGTGCACTACTTTGCCGCGGCCGAGCGCACCCAACAGGACACCTTTCAGCTGGTGGACACCCAGGGGCTGTTTCCGGAGCTGAACGGTATCTTTCCGACACCCTATCGCGAGAACCTGGTCACCGGCAAAGCCACCGCTGCGGTGAGCCCGTCGCAATATCTGTCAGTGCGCTATGGCCGCAACACCAACTCGCAGCCTTACGGTGCCGACCCCAACACGGCGCAAAATGGCTGGGGTAACAGCGGGAACTCCTTCAACTCGGTCAACCTCAATCACAACTGGGTGCTCGGCTCGAGACTGAATGAGTTCATTTTTCAGTACGCGGACTTCAGGAACTCGATCTCTGCCAACAGCACCGATCCGTATCGGTCGTTTCCCAACGGTGTCGCGATCGGCCAGAGTCCGAACACACCACAGACGACCGAACAGAAGAAGTGGCAGTTCCGCGACGACTTTTCCTGGTCGGTGGCGGGGATGGGCGGCCTTGGCCACGATTTCAAGGCCGGTGTCAATTTCATCAACGAGCCGCGTCTCTTCATCACCTTCAACTCTGGAAAAGGCGTGTTGCAGAACACCCACTTGACCGACGATGTCAACGGGCCGCTCGAGCTCGTGGTGCTCAATGACGGCGACGCATCGGCCAATATTCCGCTGAAACAGTATGCGATCTACTTTCAAGACGACTGGCGGGCCACCGATCGACTGACGATCAATGCAGGATTGCGCTGGGACTACATCACCGGCTATCAGTTTGATCAATCGCTGAACCCCAACTACGTCAAGATTCAAGCGGCGGGCGCCGCCGGTCTTCTCAAAGGGATTAGGGGACTCGAAAACGCAGGTCTCGAGCCGAAAGACGACAAGGACAACATCCAACCGCGAATCGGTTTTGCGTATGACCTCAGCGGCAACGGCCGCAGCGTCATCCGCGGCGGCTGGGGCATCTACATGGACATGGGCTACACCAACTCCAATTCCCTGTTTGCTGCGAGCGATGCAACCGGACGTGGTTTTGGCGCGGTGCTCCGCGTCCAGAATCCTCAGGGCATTCGTAATGCCGACGGCAGCTTCTACCGCGTCGGCCAGCCGACCTCGAACATCGCCAGCCAGAACGAAGCAGTGGTAGGCGCGTTTCCGCTGTTCGGCCAGTGGACCGATCCGCGGCTGGAACTGCCGTACACGCGGCAGGCATCGGTTGGCTGGTCGCAGGAGCTGATGCCGAGCACGGTGTTGACGGTCGACGTCGTCCGCGCTGACGGCCGCGATCTCAACGTCCGCCCGCGTATCAACGTGCGCCAGGACAATGTCGCGGGATCCACCATTCGACGACTGTCGTTCCTTGGTCTGAATCCCAATGGGCTCCCCACGCGGCCGGGCATCAGCGCGGGCAGGAGCGAGTACACCGCACTCATCACGGGGCTCAAGCGGCGGCTGCTGAATGGGTTTGATTTTTCAGCGACGTACACGCTGGCCAAAGCCAAGAGCACCATTGGCACCGCGGCCGATGAGCTCAACCAGAACAACCTGCAGGATGCGACGCTGCTCTACGAAGACCCGCGCGTCTTCGGTCCGACGTCACGGACCGATGCACGTCACGCGGGCTCAGTCGCGGCGGTCTGGCAGGTGGCGGGGTTCTCGATTTCTCCGATCTTCCTGTATCGGTCGCCGCTGCCGGTTTCGACAACGGCAGGCCGCGATCTAGACCTGAACAGCGAGAACAACGACTTGCCGGAACGCGCCTTCCAGTTCGATGGCGTCGGCAACCCGCCGAAAGACATCGGCGCGTGTGAGACGTGGAACTGCGGTCGCGGCGCCTGGCGGACACAGATGAACCTGCGGGTCTCGCGCGGTTTCACCCTCACCGGCCGCGCACGGATCGAAGCGATCGGAGAGATCTTCAATCTCTTGAACGCGACGAACCCGGCGGCCTTCGTGACCAACCAGACCAGTGCCCGCTTCATGCAGCCCAACGAGTACGCCGGCGATTTCCAGAACCCCGAACAGCGCGTCGGTCAGCTGGGATTCCGCTTCTCGTTCTAAGGCGGCCTTTGTGGAGGAAAGGGCGGGGCCTGGCCCCCCTTTCCCTTGTACAACCGCGAATACAATCAGACGTGATCATCGACGACCTGCGCCGTCTCCTTGGCGAGCGTCTTTCGACCGCCAATGCCGTGCGCGACCACCACAGCCACGGTGAATCGTGGCATGCCTCCGTCGCGCCGGACGCCGTCGTCTTTCCAGAGACCACTGCGGAAGTTTCCGCCATCGTGGCGGCGTGCGCGGGCGCACGGGTGCCGGTGATCGCGTTCGGGATGGGCAGCTCACTCGAGGGGCATGTCAACGCGATTCACGGCGGCATCTCGATTGACTTGACGCGCATGCATCGCGTCCTGCGGGTGTCCCCAGAGGACTTGGACGTGACGGTCGAAGCGGGCCTGACGCACCGCAAGCTCAACGATCACCTGAAGAACACGGGCCTGATCTTTCCGGTCGATCCCGGTGCCGACGCGACGATCGGCGGCATGACCGCGACGCGCGCGTCGGGGACCACGGCGGTGCGCTATGGGACGATGCGCGAGAACGTCCTCGGGTTGACGGTCGTGCTCGGCGACGGGCGCATCATTCACACCGGCGGGCGCGCCCGGAAATCGTCCGCCGGCTACGATCTTACGCGGCTGTTTGTCGGATCGGAAGGCACGCTCGGTGTCATTACCGAAGTGACGCTGCGCCTGTTTGGTCGTCCCGAAGCGGTGTCGTCGGCGGCGTGCCCGTTTCAGAGCATGGCCGGTGCGACCGCCACGGTCATCACCACGATTCAGCTCGGCATCCCGGTGGCGCGCATCGAGATTATCGACGAGCAGCAACTCGACATCGTCAACAAATACTCGAAGACCAACTACCCGTTGGCGCCGACGCTGTTCTTCGAGTTCCATGGCATCAGCACCGCCTCGGTCGACGAACAGGCCCGCGCCGTTCAAGAGATCGCAGCGGAAAATGGTGCGCTGGCGTTTCAATGGGCGACGACGCCGGAAGAGCGTGCGGCGCTATGGGAAGCCCGCCACAACGTGCTCTACGCGACGATCGCGAGCCGTCCTGGCGCCAAGCCGTGGACGACTGACGTCTGTGTGCCGATCTCGCGATTGTCGGAATGCGTACTCGAGACCCAGGACGACCTGCGCCGCTCGAACCTGGTGGCGCCGATGGTCGGTCACGCCGGGGACGGCAACTTTCACCTGATATTCATGGTCAACCCTGACGATGCCGTGGAGATGCAGGCGGTCGAGGCCGCGAATACCCGCCTCGTCGAACGTGCCCTCAAGTTTGGCGGCACCTGCACCGGTGAACACGGCGTGGGTGTCGGCAAGCTGAAATATTTGCGGCAAGAACACGGCGAATCGCTTGAAACGATGAGGGCGATCAAACATGCTCTCGACCCGCACAACCTGATGAACCCTGGCAAACTAATTCCCGAGTAGTAACAGGAGGGGCGCAGATAAGAGAGTGACCGACTTCGATCGGCGTGTTGGGCGCCATCTGCAGGGGCGTCTTGCATCTGTGCCATCCTTTTAATCGGCGACATCCTGTGGCAAAGCAGAAACCAGAGCCCTCTCTCTTCGATCTCCCGGACAACGCAGAAGACGGCACGGCGGGCACCGCGGGAACAACGCCTTCGCGCTCCCAAACCACCGATTCCGGCGGCAGCAACGTTCCGCCGGCGGCCCCTGGGGGTGGCGGTGGCGGGGGATTTCAGGACGGCTCCGTCACGGTGCCGCTGCACGAAGCCGCCCAGGAGCGCTACCTCAATTACGCGCTCTCGGTCATCACCTCGCGCGCGCTACCGGATGTCCGCGACGGGCTGAAGCCGGTGCAGCGCCGCATCCTTTATACGATGTGGATGCAGAACCTGACCGCCGACGCCAAGCACCGCAAATGCGCGAAGGTCGTCGGAGACGTGATGGGTAACTACCACCCACATGGTGACGCCGCGATTTACGAGACGCTGGTGCGTATGGCGCAATCGTTCTCGCTGCGCGTTCCGTTGGTCGATGGTTCGGGGAACTTCGGGTCGCTGGATGGCGACGCGCCGGCGGCCATGCGGTACACCGAATGTCGTCTCGCGCGCGTGTCGAACGAGATGTTGCAGGAGATCGATCAGGCAACGGTGCCGTTCCGGCCGAACTACGATGGCACTCGGAACGAGCCGGTGGTGCTTCCGGCCCGCATTCCGAATC
>JACCSI010000170.1 GCA_013813075.1 Acidobacteriota bacterium
TACCACGGGCTCACTATTGTCCCGGTGGGTTCGGTGCGACCGTCGTCGTCGTTGTTGCCGGACGCTGCGGCGCGTTACAGAGCGGACAGCCGATGAAGACGTCCTGCTGATTCTGTTTCATCTTCGCGCGTCGCTTTGCCATCTCGGACTGGAACTGCTCCTCGGTCAACGACAAGCCCATGCCGAGATCGATGAACATGTTGGCAACCGATCGATTTCCGGAGCCTTGCCAGTTGCGCGGGTCCGGCACGTTTTTGTTCGTCGGCGAGTTGTCCATATACCCAATGATGTGCAAAATCGTGCCCTTCGGCAGGAGCGGCGCGTGGTCATCCTCGTAGTCGTAACCGCGCACCCAGTTGTGGTCGTAACCGGCGCACGACAGCGTCTGGATGTTGAAGCCCCAGATGGCCTCGAGGCACATTCGCATACCAGGCGCGTGCAGATGCGGTTCGAACGACGTGATCTTGGTGTGGTCCTGCAGCACGGTGTAGGCATGGAGCTGCTGGCCCGATTCCATCGGCTTGATGTCGATGTCCGACCCGTTGCCCAGTGAACGCGTCGGGGACCGGCGGAACGTCGGCGTGTAACCCACGGGATGGAACTTGAAGCCGATCTCGAGCCGCGACTTGGTGTCGCGGCCATTCGAGTGCAAGTGGACCGAGTCCGACACGATGCTGGAACCGGCCTTCAGCAGGCGTCCCGACAGATCGTCGAAGACGTCCGGGTTGCGGCCAACTTCGTGTACCGGCCATGGCGTGACGTTGTTGTTGCTGCCCGTTACGAGTTCCAGCGTCAAATCCGCGTTCTCGGGCACTTCACTCAACACGCGCGTGCTCCAGATCATGTGATGGAACACATACCGCCCACCGACGGTGGCGCGTCCGGTGCCGGCCTTCGGCACGTCATTGACTTCGCGGACTTCGACCGCCGAGACGTAGCGATCTTCCGTGATAGGAATGGGAACGCTCTTGATCTCACCCCACCAGTCGGGGGCATTACCCTTGACCAGCAACTCGTTCGTGGACACCACCGCATCCGGGGTACCGATGCGCCAGCCGCCAGTGACGTCGAAGTTCATCGGCGTCGGCATGTCTTCGAGATTGCCGCGCGGCGCGCCGGCGTCCGCCCACTTGGCGACCGTGGCCACCTCCACGTCGCTCAGCGACACATCATCTTTGTAGTGCTGGATGCCAACGTTCTTCTCCAGGTACCAAGGCGGCATGACGCCGGCTTTGGGGCCGAGACCGGTGCGATTCTTGATGGCGCGCGCCCACGGACGCGTCTCTTCGTAGGTGACGAGCGACATTGGCGCGACGCCGTCCCCGCGATGGCAGGTCTGACAACTGCGCTGCAGGATCGGCGCGATGTGTTTGGCGAAGGTCACTTCGCTGGGAACGGCGCTCAGACGTGCGGTCGCCGGCTCCGACGGCTGTGCGCCCAGCGTGACGGGCCGCACGATGCCCGCGGTCGCCGCCAGCAGAAAGGCACACCCGACAGTCAGTTTCCAGCCGATGTTTCCAGCCGCCATTGAACCTCTCCTTGGAGAACCGAATTGTCCGAGATTGTCGCTCCAGCGACAGGCTCCCAGCGCGGGGCTGCTGACATTCTAGTCCCGCAGCTCATCACGCGCCTACGGCTGAGAAAACGCCCCGAAATTGCGGGTGATGCCCCATAGGTCAGAGCCATTGGTCCAGCTCGGTCGGCGCCCGATTCGAGGCCGTCGTTCTTCGCGTCTGTCGTTCGACGGTGCGGTCGCATCACCCGCAAGCGGCGTTGACGGCCCGTGCGAGTTGCGACAGCGTTGCAGGCTTGGCCAACAGCGTCGCGCCGCTGTCGAGGATGCGTTGTTGTGCCTCGGGCATCGCCGCGTATCCAGACGTGAAGACGACTGGCAGGCCGGGGCGTGCGTCGCGCGCTGCCTCGGCGAGATCGATGCCATTGATGCCGGTGCCGAGCACAACGTCCGTCAAGAGCAGATCGATGTCGTCCTCTTCATCGAGACGGATGAGCGCCTCGGGCGCCGTCCCGGCGACCAGCACGCGATGGCCCAAACTCTCGAGCTGACGCTTGATGGTGGCGCGCACGGCGGGCTCGTCCTCGACCACAAGAATGGTCCGCGCGACTGTGGAGCCCGCGACGGGCTGCGATGCGTGTGTTCCGGGGTAGAGATCTTCACCCGCTAAGGGCAGCAGAATACGGACTGTGGTCCCCTTCCCGGGCGCGGACTCAATCGTCACGCTGCCCCCCGACTGCCTGGCAAAGCCGTACACCATGCTCAGGCCGAGCCCCGTGCCTCCGTCGGCTGACTTGGTCGTGAAGAAGGGCTCGAAGACGCGCGCTACCACATCACCGGTCATCCCGCAGCCGGTATCCTGGATCGCCACCACCGCGTATGTTCCTGGCGCGGGGTCGTCATCACCCGAGCGCTCCCGCGTCACCGGCAGCCGGGAGGTACTGATGTGCAACGAACCGCCCTGCGGCATCGCGTCACGCGCATTGATCGCGACGTTGAGGACAGCGGCTTCAAGCGCGGCCTCATCGACCAGCGCGGTGCGAGCTGCTTCCTGCAGGTCGGTGGTAATGCGAATCCGCTGTCCGAGCGTGCGCATCAGCAGGCGCACGACCCCTTCGATCAGCGCGTTGATGTCGATTGGCTCCGGGTTCAACTGTCGGCGCCGGGCAAAGGCCAACAGGTCGCTCGTAAGGTCCTGACCGTGAAAGGCCGCGCGCAGCACCGCGTCGACGAGCTCGCGCGCATACGAATCGTCTTTCACGTGGATCCGCAGTAACTCGAGGTTGCCGAGAATTACCGCCAGGATATTGTTGAAGTCGTGCGCAAGGCCGCCGGTGAGCTGCCCGACGGCCTCCATTTTCTGCGAGCGAAACAGCGCTTCTCGAGTGCGGTCGAGCGTTTCGTGGGCCTGTCGCAATTCGGTGATGTCGTGCGAAATGCCGAACAGGCCGAGAATTTGTCCCTCGCCGTCGCGATACACGCCCTTGGTGACGAGATACGCCTGGCGCCCGGTTTCGCTGGTGGCGACGCCTTCGAAGGCCAGTGCTTCCCCGGCCTTGAGCACCTGTCTGTCGTCGTCGATGAAGCGCCGTGCGGTTTCCTCCGGATAGATCGCGAGATCGTTCTTGCCGACAATGTCTTCTGCAGTGCGGCCGACAAACCGCGCCGCCGCTCGATTGACGAGCACATAGCGCCCCTCGAGGTCCTTGACGAAGATCGCATCCGGCGTTGCTTCGATGACCGCTTGCAGGATGTCGAAACTGTTCGGAATCGCCACGGTGCCGCGAGTATAGGACAACCCGTCCCCGAGGCGGGGGAATGCGGCGGACTGCCACCACCCGCTCGCGTGAACTTGCGCAGAATCGGGCAGCGCGGCCTCCTGTGCCGCGCCCAAGGCGCCCCGGAACGGGCCGCTGACGCGAGCTACACCTGTTCCTGGAGAAATGCGGCGATGACTTCCTGGGTTTTACGGAACCAGCCACGACGGCGCCACGGATCGAGCGCGAGCCGACGGCAGTGCGCGACGTCTTCTTCGAAAATGGCGGAAAGCCGGGCCGCGACCTGCGCATCATAGAAACACACGTTGTTTTCTTCGTTGTGCGCAAACGATCGGCTGTCGAAGTTCGTGGTGCCGATGGTCGCCCACACGCCATCCACGACCATTGTCTTGTGATGCAGGAGCGTCTTGTCGTACTCGAGAATCTCGACGCCGGCTTCGAGCAGTCGGCCATACAGCCGCACAGCGTTGTGCCGGGATAACCAGTTCTCGTTGCGCTCGCCGGACACCATGATGCGCACATCGACGCCGCGCTTCTTGGCGTCGATGAGCGTGTCCATTGCCGCGGGGTCGGGTACGAAATACGGATTGGCAATCCAGATCGATTTGCGCGCCGACACAATTGACAGGTAATACAGAATGCGCGCCGTCGAGGCCCCGGTGACCGGAGAGCTGATCAACGTCAAGGCGCTGAGCTGACCCGCCGGGAGATGGACGGGGTAATAGGTCGGGCCCGAGACCAGCTCGCGCGTCGTCTCCAACCAGTTCTGCGCGAACCCGGTCTGCAGTGGAGTGACCGCCGGCCCCTCCAGGCGGATTTGGATGTCGCGCCAGTGCTCCGCGTCCTGCGCGTGGCCCAGCCACGAGTCGGCAATGCCGGCGCCTCCGGTGAAGGCGACGCGTCCGTCAATGATGAGCGACTTGCGGTGGGTACGGTGGTTGAACCGTCCGAGCGTGTACCACCGGATTGGGTTGTACCAGGCGATTTGGCATCCCGCGTCCTCGAGCTGGCGAACGATGTCGTCGCCAATGTCGGACGAACCAATCGCGTCCAGGAGGATCTTCACGCGCACGCCGGCGCGCGCGCGGTCGGATAGCGCCCTGGCAAACTCCAACCCGATTTCGCCGGCCCAGTAGATGTACGCCTCGATCGTGATCGAGACGTCGGCGCCTCGAATCTCGGCGAGCATGGCGGGAAAGAATTCGTCGCCGTTGTTCAGGATATCGAGGCGGTTGCCCGCCACGAACGGCGCCCCCGTGCTGCCGGCGATGGTGGTGAGAAACTCGTCGCTATCGACCGACAACTCGTGGTCGAGGCCGAACTGGGGCGGAGTCTCCACCGGTGCGATCAGGTAACTGACCACAGCCATAGTGCCCAGTCCCACCCCCAAGCCGAAGCGGTGATCTGAGAACGCCCACATCGCCCCGGCAAACCAGGGCCACCAGGACCACAGCAGTCGGCGCGCGCGCGTCCAGAACGGACGCCGCCCCTTTGGCGGCCGATGGCGCGGGTCGGTGGCCGGTCGCGGCCGCAGCCGACGGCCTAACGCCACGGCGCTGCCGCGTTGCGCCTGACGCCGTCGCCCGAGCGTGACCCGTTCGAAATTGGCGACCGACTGACGGCCTACTGGCATATCCATTGCCCGCCCTTCGAGCAACAATTATGCCTTGGCCGAGTTGGCAGGGGAGAGCCCGTCATTGCACATCTATTCCGCGCTATTTCCTGCACGTGGTGCCATCAACGCCGTAGCGTTCTGCCAACCTGAGGCATTCCGGCGTGTGTCTGGGACCGGCTGGGGTGCGCGGGAGGGAGTCTGCGTGAGGTCGCTCTGCCGGTATGCAGCCGTTCTTCCGTGCAGAAACGGATACGAGGCGTATCGGCCGGATCGACCAGCCGTTACGCCCCGAGCCGCCTAAACTGACCGAATCGTACCGTTGAAACCACCGGGGAAGAATCCACCGGAGGTCGTTCCCGACGCGCTGTTGGCGTACACGATGGCCAGCACCTGGCCGGGCGTTCGCGCTGGCGAGAGCCCCTGACCGTCCACGTTGAACAGTCGTCCATTGGGCGAACCCAGTGGCGGGACGTCGAGACTATCGAGCTGTGGCACGGCCACGGCACGGTCGTAGACGAGGTAACGCAGCACTCCCGAATGCTGCGCTTCGGTCAGCGCGATGGACGCGGCAGTGGCTAAAATCTGCGAGTCCCGGATCAGTGGCGCCGCGCCGAGGTAGGCCGTGACGCCGACGTCTTCAAATGCCCGGGCGAGAATCAGAAACTCCCTGAAATTGCCGAAGCCGATACCGAGCGCCGCGAGGTTGATCGCCGGCTTGGCCACCGCCGCGCTGCCGAGCGCGGTACGGAGCAGCCGAACGTGCATCTGTTCTTCGTTGGCCAGGTTGCGCGCAACCTGCATGACCCGGTCGTCCAGCGACACGACGCCGCCGCCCGTCGTCGGACCCTGGTTGCCCACGCCGTCCACTCCGATGCCGACGTCCGTAATGGTGCGACCGGTGGTCACGACCGTGTAGAATTCGGCTTCGAGATACTCGAGATTGAGTGCAAAGTTAAGAATGTCGACATCGGTAATCGACTGCGCCTGACTCTCCGCCAGCGGACCGATGAGGCTGGCGCCCACACCCAATGCCCCCGCGACCATCGCCTTTTTTGCGAACGCTCGCCGGCTGACTTGGCTGTCCACGAGACTCTCAACGAACTGCGTCTTTTCTGACTTAAACATGACTACTCCTAGTACGGGTGGCAGACTAGCTCATCGCGGACCGCTATCCGGCGATTCGCGACACGCGTCTTTAACCCTACGGCTCGCGGGCCGAATTGGATGTCTTCAGCCTCCGACACTTCTCGCCCTTCCGCGCATCACGACCGTTTTCGCCGCTGCGCGCGTTCGTTTTCCTACGGCAGACGGCTCGGCGCGGATGTGCCCGGATTCCGCAGGTGTGCTCGTCATGTCGCTGTTACAC
>JACCSI010000176.1 GCA_013813075.1 Acidobacteriota bacterium
CGGTCGTGGCACCAACAGATTGCCCAGTTGCTGCCGGGGGGGAGCATCAAGGCCATCGCCAACACGCCGAGCAGGTATCTCATGACACGCCTCCTGACCGGAATCGATCACGACCACCACCAGGCAAACAGCACGGTCTGCACCGTGTGTAGTGAGGGCGCACTGAAACCGTGTTATTGCTCGACCAGGATCTTCCCGCGCAGCAGCCCGTCGAGCGTGCTAGTCAGTTCTTTGGCGTTGCCGGCAGCCAGCAGCAGCCCGCCGGCGTCGCGGACCCCAGCGAAATGGCTTGCGTCGATGTCGAACGCCACGAAATACATCGACGGGCGCTCGGCCTCGGGCCGCCGGCTCATCGCGGCCGCGACGCGGTCGGGCGGGACGCCGTCCGTGTTATCGCCGTCGGTGACGACGAGTAGGTGGCGGCGGCCCAGTCCGGTGGCGTCGAGCGCATGCTTGGCGGCAATCATCGCGCTGCCGATCGGCGTCCCACCGTCAGCGACCGCTTTCGCCAGCGCCGCGACGGCGCCGGGACTGGACGGGACGTCCATCGGCAGCAGCGGCCGCAGGTCCGGCCGGTCCGCCCGGCGGCTGAACTCGTAAATCCCGAGCAGGACAGGCTCGGCGGGGTGGTCGGCCGCATACCGCTCGAACTGTTCGACCAGGCCGTATGCCGCGCGTCGCGCGATGTCGATCTTCTTCTCGCTGCGGCCGCCTTCGCCGCGGACGCTTTCAGTCATGCTTCCAGAAACGTCGATGAGGATGGCGGCGGCCAGGCCCTCGCGCACCGGAGGCGTCGATATGGGCGTGAGCTGCCGAGCGACCGAGTCATCATCGCTCTCGACACCGAAACCCACCGAACAGCCGCTCGTGCAACCCCACGAGACGAGCGACGTGACAATCAGTGCCGCGACAGTGACCGGGCGTGTCCGCACCGGCGCGGCCAGGGCCGTCACGCCGCAACGTCCTTGACAACGCCCTCGCTGGTGGCGATGCGTCGCGCCAGCGCCGCTCCGGAATGCAACGCGCCTTCCATGTAGCCCACGAACGCGTAACTGGTGTGCTCGCCGGCAAAGTGCAGCCGTCCGATGCCGTTGTGGAGCGTCGGCCCCTGCGACGTGACTTGTCCGGGAGCCGGAAATGAATACGACCCCATGGTCCAGCGCTCGGCCGGCCAGTCCATGAAGCGACCGCGCACATAGCTGCCGCGCAGGCCGCGGTAGATTTTCTGGAGCTCGGTGAGGTAGGTATCGATCCGACGGGCACCCCATTCGCGGCATGCATCAGCGGACGGACCGCCGGAGAACGCCACCAGCGCTTCGCCGCCAACCTCGACCCCTTCCTGCCCGTCGGTCGCATGCCAGGTCATGTTGACGGGTCCATCAGTGAGAATGTCCGGCGCCAGATCAGCCCGCCGCCAGAACGGGGACTTCATCGCCAGCAGGCACTTGACGTTGTTGCCCATCTGCGGGGCGAGCCCCGGCGGCAGCGCCGGGTCGATGGCAATGCGGTTCCAGACCGAGGGCGGCGTGCTCAGAATCACATGCTCAGCCTCGAGCACCTTGCCACTGGCCAACGTCACGCGCACACCTCGGTCGGTGACCGAGATCCCGCTGACTGGCATGCGTGTCATGACGCGGGCCGCGCCAATCGCGCCAACCAGCTTGGTTGCCAGTTGCTGGTTACCGCCCTTGCAGCGATACACCTCGGACTCGGTCCAAAACTTTTCGAGCCCGCCGCCCTTGACCATCGCCAAGTTCGCGAGATAGCTCTGCCACTCGGGGACGACGCCGTTGTCCGCCATCATGACCGTGTAGATGGCCTCTTTGACGAGAGGGGAGGCGTCGAGTGCCGTGATCCACGACGCCAGCGTGCGCTGGTCGAGGGCGACCGCGTTGGCCGAGGTCCACGGCCGTTCCGCGTCCACCTTTTCAGCGTCGGCCGCGATGGTGTTGAACGTCTTCTCGAGTTCCTCCCACAGCCCCTCCGATTCCTCGCTCGAGAGGCGCTTGCCGTTGAGCATGATCGGGAACTCGAGATCTTCCTCGCTGATGTCCAGAAAACTCAGACCGAACTGCTTGGCGTAACCCATCCATGCCGGGTGATTGGAGCCGATTAGTTCACCGCCGCCTTCGACAATCTTGCCGGGCACAAGATCCGAGAAGCTGATCACCCGTCCGCCGACGCGATTGCGCGCTTCGACGACTGTGACTTCGTACCCGGCGCGCGACAATTCGTATGCCGCCGCCAGGCCGCTGACGCCAGCGCCGACCACGATGACCCGTCCAGCCGCGGCGCGAGCGGTCCCCGTAAAGCCGTCGCTCAGGAGCAGCGCGCCCGCTGCCGCCAGCGAACGCCGCATCATCTCCCGCCGGGTGATGCCGTCCGGTTTGCCGTAGCGACGATGGAGCTGCGAATAGATGTGTGGCATGGTGGACGCTGATGCGTTCAAAGTTCAGAGTTGAAAAGTTGACGGTGCAAGGCACCCCGGATGGGCCCGAATGTGACGTCACTCAATCGTGAACCACTGCACTTCGACGCGGCGGTTCATGGCCGCGTCCGCGCCTGACGGTTCTTCCCAGCCGCGTCCGACGATGTCGAGGCGTTTTGCGTCAACGGTGTGACGCTCGATCAGGAGGCGCCGGATTTCTGACGCGCGATTTTTACTCAGCTCCATCGCCCGCAACGCCTGAGTGCGGACGTAGGCCTCGCCGCCCTGCCGCCTGAAATCGCCAACGCGCGCGTTGTCGACATGGCCGCGCAGCAACATCGTCGATCCCGGGCTGACCTGCAACATGCGTTTGATAGCCTCGAGGTTCGACAGGTTCTCCTGATTGGCGACGTCGAGGTTGGCGGAATTCGGCTCGAACAGGAACCGGATGTCCTTGGTCAGCAGCGGATCGGTTTCAACCGACGCGGTGCCGCTGCTACGAATCGGGGCAATCGCGACCACCTGTTCCTTGAATATCCCGCTCTTGTCGAGCGTGTCGAGGTGTTTGGCATCGACAAAGCGGGTGGCATCGGGCGGGTCCTTGATCAGGTCGCTGCCATAGGCCAGGACCGCCGATTGATAAATGCCGCCGAAGCTGCCCGCGGCGTCGATCGCGCCCGAAAAGAAGGCGCGATTTTCCGGCAAGTTGGACAGATGGACCTTGGCCAGTTCGGCCTTGGTGTCGTCGCGCGTCCACTTGAAGGCGCGGCCGATGACGTCGAGCTGCGCATCCGGCCGGTCGCGCACCATGCGATTGCCTTCGAGCAACCCCTGGACGAGCCCTTCGACGACCTTGGGGTGCTGTTCGGCAAATCCGCGATGCACGATCAACACATCCGCGACGATCAGCAGATTGCGGTTGGTCGTCAGCACGTGAGCCGCGCCGCCGCTGCCTTCGACGACTTCCGATACCTTGGGCTCCCACGTCACCGCGCCGGCAAGTTTGTTGGCTCCCGACTTCAGGTCACTGGCGAACAGATCACCAGCGCTGAACCCGTCCTCGGTGTAAATCAGGTTCAAGCGATCCGGGTGCGGAGTCGCGTCGAGGCTGCCGATGGCGTTGACCGCAAGGCCCGCTTCCTGCGCGAGATACCGGATGAAAAAATCCACCTCGGTAAACTGCGCGCTGGCAATGGTTTTGCCTTTCAATTGATTGATGCGCTTGATGTCGGTGCGCGTGATCAACCCGTCGGCGCCGCGCGAAAAACCAATCTGCGCCGGCACCACCGCGTGCAATTGACGGCCGTACGCGGCCAGGACGTCGGCGGTGGTCACCGAGGCCGCGATTCTGCCTTCGTTGAGCGCGGACCAGCTCTCTTCTTCGCTGACCGTGAGCTTGACCTTGAAGCCGTGATTCTTGAAAAACAGGGACCCCTCGTTCGCATCGAGCCCGCCGTTGGCGGCGATGAGTCCGGCGTAACCGGCGTACTCGCTGATCTCGATCGGAACGATATTGTCCTTGTACTGAAACGGCGCTGGCGGCGACAGCGTCGGCACCTGAACCTGCACTTCCGACACGGCAGGCGCTTCGCCTTCGGCGGCCTGATCCTGCCCAGGCGTGGCGGGCTGCACGTCGCCACCCCGGTCGCGCATCAGCAGGCGAACGCCCAGCGTGATGAGCCCTGCGACCAGCAGCACCGAGATCAATTTGCCGAATGTTGTAAAGCGCGGACTGTCGCTCATTGCGGTCCAATCTCCTTGGTGGTGGCCGGGGCGGCGCCTTCGGTGGTCGGCGTGGCCTGGATACCCTGCGTTGCGAGGAACTCGGCAAGCGCGACCTGTTCGAGCGCCTTGCGCTCGTTTTCCTTCTCTTCAACCTTGTCGATATCGACCATGTCTTTCGCGAGACGCGCCTTGCCGGCCGACACTTCGTAGCGTTTCTGCAGGACTTCATCGACCGTCTTCATCGTGTCGCCGAGATCGCCGACCTTGAATGCGACGTTCGACAATGCGGACGCCGCTTCCGCCTGCGCCTCCTTGATTTTGACTTGCGAGAGCTGCTTCTCGGCGCGCCGCACCTTGTCTTCGAACTCACGCTGCGCGACCTTGGCCTGGCGCAGGTTGACGTCGTAGGCTTCTTCGGTCTCCTTCAGTTCCTGGGAGTCCACACCCAGGTCGGTCTTGAGCTCCTGCAGTTCGCGGGCGAGCGTCCCCGCCAGTTCCATGTTGCCGGCACGGTGATTGGCCAGGATGCGGCGTTCGAGCTCTTGCGCGCGCACCGCTTTGGACTTGACCTGCGCCTTGAGCCGCTCGGCGACCCCGGCCATCCTGGCAAGAGCCAGGTTGTATTGGGTCATTTTCTCGCGAAACTCGGTCCGCGCCGCTTCCATGAGCGCTTCAGGGTTGGCCTCTTCGAGGCCGCTGATAAATATTCCGAGAAAACCCCGGAACAGGCGTGAGATGCGGGCCACCATTGATGTCTCTCCTCGTGTGCGCGCATTGTAAGCGCGTTGTGCCCAACCGGCGCACCCGATCGACGTCGCCAGCGAGGCTTCCACCTCCGCGCAAAGCTCCGGGCTGCCGCAGCCGCGACGAAGTTGTCGGGCCCCGCCAGCCACGCTAGACGAATCGTTTGAGCGCGTCGATCTGTGTTTCGAGCTCTTCGGGGGAGAGCTCACGGAACCGGGCCGGCAGGAATCGCGCGTCCGTGCACTCTTTGACCGCAATCAGGTCCATGTATTCC
>JACCSI010000207.1 GCA_013813075.1 Acidobacteriota bacterium
AACCAGAACACCCCAATCCTGTTCTTCTCGCGGCGCATCGGCCTCGACGCAGGCCAGGTGGTGCCGATCACCGTCGGAGGGCGTCTGCTGGGCCGCAGCGGCCCCTACAATATGGGCGCCCTCAACATGCAGACCGGCGACAGCGCCACACACGACCTTCGGGGAACGAACTTCTCGGTGGTGCGTTTCACGCGAGACGTGTTCGCCAGAAGCCGCATCGGCGTGCTTGGGACAGGACGCCGCGCCGCCGGTGGCGCCACCAACGCCGGCTATACGGCTGGCGCCGACGGTGTCTTCAACCTGTTCAACAACGTCAACCTCACCACCTACTACGCGCGCACCGAAACCCCGGGGCGCACGGGAGATCAATCGAGTTATCGCGGCGCCTACGCATGGAATGCCGACCGGTGGGGCATCCAGGCTGACCACTTGCACGTCGGCAACGACTTCAACCCGGACGTCGGCTTCCTGCGGCGACGGGCGTTCAATCGCACGTTCGGACAGTTGCGATTCAGCCCGCGCTCGGCAGCGGCCTCACGCGTACGCCGCTCCGTCTACGAAGCCAGCCTTGAATACATTGCGGGTTCGAAGGGCAAGCTCGAAACCCGCGAAGCACAAGTCACCTACCGCCTGGAGCTGAATAACGGCGATCAGTGGAATGTCGAGACCACGCGCGCGTTCGAAGGTCTGACGACGGCCTTCAATCCTGGCGGGGACGCGGTCATCCCCATCGGCAACTACTCGTTCAGCCAAATCCGCAGCAGCTATAATTTCGGCCCGCAACGCCGCATCAACGGCGGGTTGACCGCCGCGTACGGCGGCTTCTTCGATGGCACACTCGCAGAGATCACCTGGCGCGGCCGCGTCGAGCCGAGTCCGACACTGATCGTTGAACCGACGTTCTCGTGGAATCGCGTCCAGACCCCGTGGGGCGAGTTCACCACCAACCTGGCGATCGGGCGCGTCATCTGGACGATGAGCCCGCGGCGGTTCGTCTCGGCCCTGGTCCAATATCAATCAGCGACAAACTCGATTACGACCAACGCGCGTTTCCGCTGGGAGTACACGCCCGGTAGCGAGTTGTTCGTCGTCTACACCGACGGGCGCAACACGTTGTCGCGCGGCCTGCGGCTGGTCGACAACCGCTCGTTCATCGTCAAAGTCACGCGCCTCTTCCGCTGGTAGCGGGGGAATGCACGGCTGCGTCGTTCCCGCGCACCGTGACCCACGCATCGCGCCGACGCTCGACCGCGTACTTTGCAGGCCACGCAAGTGCGAACGCTTGCGGCCCCACGCGCGCGAGATACTACTTGGCGGTCGACGTCACAGGAAGCCGCATCGACGCCGCGCGCACTCCGGGCATGTCGCCCGTCTCCGTCCACGCGAACACCACTTCATTGCCGAAGCGCGCCATGCGTGGATAGCCGCTGGCACGGCTCGCTCCAAGGCTCGAGACGGTGAATGCCGCGGACTTATTCCCGCTCGACTCGACGCGACGCGATTTGAACTGAGCCTTGCCATCGGCGAACTCGATCCACGTCGCCAAGGCCGAACCATTGCCCAGCAACTGCACGTCGACACGACCGAGTGCGCCCACATCGTCGAGGCGAATCGGCGCGGCGAACGAGGTGCCCGAGTTCGCTGAGAACGCGAGGTATGCGTGAGGCTCTTCGTTCTTGGCCGTGAACCAGGCGATGGCGACCTGCTTGCCGTCCGCGCTCAGCGCAGGCCCGTTCACCGGGCAGGCGGCAATCTTCCACGCATCCGCATGCACCGCCCCCGGTGTGGTCCACTTGCCGGCGACCAGTCGCGAGACATAGATGTCGCGGATTTCCTCAGGGCTGCGATCGCGATATGCCACGATCGGACCGTCTGCAGTGACCGCAATGGCCGTCGGGCAGCACTCGCACACCCGCAGATCAATCGGCGCTTCGGAGATCTGTTTGCCGGCGCGATCGTAAATCGCGCCGCGCACGCTCATCTCGCCGCCGCTTTCGTGACTGTCGTGGCCGCCGCTCTTCATTGCGCGGCCGTCGAGCCACACCAACCCAAGACCCGCGCCCGGCATCTGGAAGAGGGACGCGAAACCGTGCTCGGTTTGGGTCCCGTCCTGGTGGGGAGTAAATGATGTCGAGAACGTGTTGCCGTTATCCGTCGACCGCGCCAGGCGGACGTCGTACGCGTAGGTGCTGGCCCCGCTCTTCTGCAGCCAGTGTCCGTAGATGGAACCGTCGGCGAGACGGATCACCGACGGCACGTCCGCCCAATTGACGAACCAGTCCGACCCCGCGGCGACCTGTTTGGGTTCGGTCCAGCCGGACGGCGTGCGTTCCGCAAATTTCAGCACGGCATGGGTCCCGGTGCGCTCGATCCAGCTCAAGAGGACACCGCGCTCCGAGACGGTCATCTGCGGCTGAGCACTACCCACCGGCGCCGGCGACGCGATCGGCTGTGGTGCGGCAGCCGGCTCTTGGGCTACTGCTGGATCGCGAGGGATCCCGATGAGAAGCGTGATAACGGCGGCACTCAGGGCCAGGTATGCGGAACACGCTCTGGGCATGACGGCATTCTACCCGCGGGCCGGGGTCCGCGCGAATCAGCCTGACTCGGCCCGATGTAATCGCTATGTAATGCTGTCAGCGGAATTGCGTTGTATAGTCGAAAGGACTGGTTCTGTGCCTCGCAAAACTGCTGCGCTGCTCGTGCTTCTTTTGACCGCCGCCACGGTTCGCCCCCTTGCGTGCGCCTGGTGGTGCGCACCAGGAGAAGCCGTTGACGCGAGCTGCCACGAGCAAGCATCGACAGACCGCGCCCAACTCGCGACCGGTTCGGGTTGCGACTTGGACGTTGCGGACGCAACGGCCACAATCACCAAAACGACATCGCTGGAGCGTATCGCCTTTGTCGCGGTGTCTGACGGCCATCGCCTCGCCCGTTTTTCGGGTGACGCGAGCCGCATGTCTTCTTCTTCGCCGCCCGGTCGCTCACGGCTCTCTGTCACCAGCCGACTGACGGTCCTCCGAATCTGATCACCACCTGATACCGGCACACCTGTGCCGACACGCCCTCGGTGTCTGATGTCGCGCAGGCGACATCATGGTGATTTCGTAATTCGGAGATGGTGATGAATTCCAGTCGACGCTCTTTTTTGCGCGGCCTTGCCTCGGC
>JACCSI010000212.1 GCA_013813075.1 Acidobacteriota bacterium
GAAAGCTCCGGATTCGTGTCGATGACGGCCGGTGGCTGGCCGAGGCGGAGATGCAGGAAGACGCGTCGCTACACGCGCCGGCCTGCCGAGTCATTTCTTGCGCTTGGCGCCTTTTTTTGCGGCGCCCTTCTTGGCGCCGCTCCCCTTAGCGGGGCTCTTGGCGGCCGATGCTTGCCTGGTCGGGCTTTTCTGATTGGCCATGCCGCTCTTCGGGAGGCTCTGGCCCTTCGCGACGCCCTTGCTCTTCGCGACGCTCTCGGCCGCCGCCTTCCGTGCCATCGGTTTCGCGGCCGCTCGGCCGGGTGCGGGCTTTTGGACAGCCGCGAGTTTTCGGGCCGGTGATGCCTTCCTGAGTGGCACGGCCTTCGGTGGCGGCGCCGCTAGCCGTGCTGGCACCGTTTTGCCTGGGACCGCCGCCCTGGCGGGCGCCTTGCCCATCAATGCTGGGAAATTCTTCTTCGCGGCCGCGGTCCGAGCCTCGGCCGCTTTGCGCGCTTCCAGCTTGGCGCGTTCCAGCTTCGGGGTCGCCGACCCGGACAGGTCCGTGCCGCGGGCACGATTGATCACCTCCGAGATGGTGGACGTGATGCCGCTGGTCACGGCATCGAGACTGCCCGCCACGCTGCCCAGCGCACCACCGACCGTGCCGGCCGCGTCTTCCAGGCGATTGCCAGAGCGATTGTCCTCGTCGCCGATCTCGTCATCAGTGGGAAAGTTAGCCATAGGTTCTCCCGAATCTCAGTGAGGGGGATATTAAACGATTCTGGTCTGCCGCAACGTTCTTTCACACGTTTCAACAGCAAAGTTCACGTCGCGACTGTCGGAACGCCAGAAAACTGGATGCCGGAGTGGCCCGGGATCGCTGATCTCGTAGACTTCGACGATGGCGGGTGATGAACTGCGCGACCATTCCAGCTTCATGCGCCTGGCCATTTCTGAAGCGACTCGCGCCCGCCAGCTCGGTGAGGTTCCCGTCGGTGCGGTCGTTGTCCTCGGCGATCGCGTCATCGGTCGGGGGGGCAACCGGCCGATTAGTGCCAGCGACCCGACGGCCCATGCCGAGATCAACGCGGTTCGGGCCGCAGCGAGCGCCCTTGGCAACTATCGCCTCCCTGGCACGACGCTCTACGTCACCATCGAACCGTGTCTCATGTGCGTCGGGGCGATGATTCATGCGCGCATCGGATTGGTCGTCTTCGGCGCGGTCGAGCCCCGTAGCGGCGCGCTCGTGTCAGCCGCGCGGGCGCACGAGACGCCCGGTTTGAATCACCGGCTCGACGCGCTCGGGGGCGTGCTCGAAGAAGAGTGCCGCGCCACGATGCAGGAGTTTTTCAAAGCCCGCCGCTAACCGCGCCATGTAGCCATACCAGTGGCGCCAGACGCAGCGTCTCACGCAACACCGCGTCGGAGGCAACCGGCGCATCGGGAATCAGGCGGGCAGCAACGGCTATTGGAATCTCACGACCCTCGAAGGGGTCGGCCGACTCAGCGGACCCTGGAACGGCAGCTGACGTGACGCGCACGCGATCGCCATCGAGGTGAATCGTCCAGCGATCGAACGGCTGTTCCTGGCTCCACCCAGTGCAGAACATCAGCGAAATCAAATCTCCGAGCCGCACGTAGGCGTAGTCGCTCACGAGCTGTTCCAACGTGCCCCCGGCCGCGTCAACCTGCAGGTCTCGCAGGTGTTGGAGCTGCGGAAAGAAACCTGCCCACTGCTCGTCTGGACGATAGCGCTCGTAAACGGTGATCGCGTGATGGGCGACGAGTGCTGCGGCCCACGGATCGTCGGCCAGCCGGGCCACCCCACGTGGCCACACGGCCTGGCGGGTTGGCGCCGGTATGTGGACGAAGTCATAGACACGCCCCGCAGAATCGGCGCTCGGCGCATCGTCGAGCTCGCGCCAGCCATTGTCGTGCTCTCCGACCGCGTGGAGGACGGAGGCACGGCGGTCGGCGTCGTGGAGGGGCCCCCAGTGTTCCATCACACGTCGCGCCAGGGCGGCGTGGTCTGGCTGGGTGATGAGGTAAAGCGAACCTTCGGCGGGTCGAACGATCACAGGAACAAGTTACGCGCCGAAAGGCTGTTCAAAGCCGCGGAGGACGACCGAGAACGGCACCGCAAAGCGGCAGCGAGCAGTACGAGTCTTTTCATGTGGCAACACCGTATTTAGTCAGATTGACGGCACTCATACTACGCCGTTCGCACGCCCGCAGGTACAGGTGAGACAGGCCCAGCCTAAATCGGAGTTTGAACCGACGCGCTCGGTGCGCTGCGCTCACCAGTTTGCGGGTCATCTTGACCTGCTCCGCGGCGCGTCGAATACTCATCGGCCCAACTCAATTCCGGAGGACACCCGACGCGCTGGCCAACATCGACGCATCTGCAAATCTCGCGGTCAAGGACCTGACGGTAGCGCGCACATTCTACAGGGCACCCTCGGGCTGACCGCCGTCGGGTCCGAGGGGGAGGACGTCGTCGTCTATCGCAGCGGCAATACCACCCTCAACGTCATTAATCGCTGAACCAATCATCACTATTACGGTTGGAGAGATCATGCTGCTGACATGTGATGCAAGCCTGGCAAGGTGCGACCGATGGTCGAGAAGTACCTCGCGATGTCAAAACTTGGCCAGGAGATGGGCATGGGCAAGATACGGGTCATGACGGACGTGAGCGCCGAGCGCTACTGGACCGTCGTTTCGGAGATGGAAGTGGCGGACATGGACACGTTCATGAAGATGGGCGAAGACCCCGAACAGATGAAAAAGTTCGGAGAGATCATGAAGGACTATCACGACCTCGTCGATCATGGCCGGCGCGAGATTTACAC
>JACCSI010000235.1 GCA_013813075.1 Acidobacteriota bacterium
GCGGGAATCCGGATAACCTCACGGTCGGGCCCGTTCTCGACCGTGCGCGCGGCTGTCGCGGCGACCTCACGGATCAGGCCCGCCGCTGAGAGGCTGACCCGTGACTCGCGATCGTAGAGGGCGCGCGCCAGTATGGGCAGGGTGAAGGCACGCTCTTCGAGCGAAATACCCAGCGCCTCCAACGTCGCCGCGCCGCCCTGTACGGGCAAGTCGAACCAGCCAGGCAACGCTTCGTTGCGACCGTCGGGTGCCCCAGTTCCTAGGACGCCGGCTGCCAGCAGCGCGGCGACGACGAGTCGCATCGGGCAAGCTTATACAAGGCGTTCCAGTCCCGCTATCAGCAATCGGGCGGCGGAACCTCAAAGCCGGCGGCCTGGCCTCCGGCTGCAGTCACCCTTCCCGCCCCACCTGCCTACTTCCTGCGCACCAGATCCGCGACGACGTCGTAATGGAAGCGCACAAAGCGGTGCAGTTCGCTTTCGAGAATGCGTTCCTGGTCGCTGTGCGCGCCGAAACCCTTGGGTCCGTCTTCGACATCGGTCGCCGGCCCGACGCCGTAGCACTGGATGCCCTTGGCTCGCAGATAGGCCATGTCGGTCGCCCCCGTGCTCATCGTCGGCAGCGTAATTGTCTTGTAGTGCTTGGTGACGTTTGCCTCGAGTGCGGCAAACACTTCGGTGTTGAGCCGGGTGGTGCCGCCAGGGCGGGTATCGCGCGCGGCAAACGCGACTTCGACCGAGGGATCGTTGACAATCTGCTTCACCTGTTCGAGAAACGCCTTGGGGTCTTCGTCGGGCAACATGCGCACATCGAGCGTGGCGGTGGCCTCCGACGGGATCACGTTGACGCGGTATCCGGCGTCGAAGATGTTCGGCGAGACCGAGGTCCGCAGCATCGACGCGTGGCGCGGCTCGTTGGCGCGAAAGTATTCGTCAGCCGCGCTGGCGACTTTCCGGTCGGGGCTGAGCACGTCGCGATAGCGCGCCGCGTCCTCGGGCGAGGAAATCGTCGCCAGCCGCTTGAAGTATGCCGCCGTCGTTTCGTTGGGTCGAATCGGCGGCGCCCATTTGCCGACCTTTGCGACCGCATCCGACAAGCGCACGATGGAGTTGGACTGCAGCGGCACGGAGCCGTGGCCGGCGACGCCGCGTGCCGTCAGCTGAATGGCATGCGGAATCTTTTCCAGTGATTGCACCGACGCGTACTTGACCTGACCGTCCTGGCGCGTCACCCCTCCGCCTTCCGCCAGGCAATACTCGGCGTCGATGCTCGGGAAGTGCTGATTGACGATGAACTGAATGCCGACGCGCGTCGTGCCTTCTTCACCGGCCTCGAACAGCGCGATGACGTCGCGATCGAGCGGCACGTTCTGCCGTTTCAGCATCAGCAGGGTCATTAAGACGGCGGCGACGTTGTCCTTGTCGTCCACGGTGCCGCGGGCATAGACATAGCCCTCTTGACGCGTCGCCGAAAAGGGCGGATGCGCCCACTTCTTCGGGTCGACGTTGACGACGTCGGTGTGCGCCATCAGCAGGAGCGGCCGCTTGCTGCCGTTGCCCTTCAGGCGGGCGATCACATTCGGTCGATTCGCCTCGAGCGCAAACACCTCCGCCGGGATGCCTTCCTTGTCGAGGATCTGCTTCAGGTAATCCGCGGCCGGCTTTTCACCGCCCGGAGGCGTACTGGGCGGATCACTCGTATCGAACCGCAGCAGCGTCTGGAAGTGGCGCAGCGTTTCTTCTTCGGCGCGCGTCCAGTCGGGCGGTTGCGGCGTCTGACCCGCGAGCGTGGTGGCGGCCAGGAGGGCAAACACGAGGGTGGCTCTTCGCATGCGCGAATCCTAACAGATACACGGTGGGCCACCGGGTATGGCGGCAGAACGGCTTATGATGGGCACCCTCGGAGGTCGGTTGGATAGACGAACATTGCTGAAAGACGGCAGCCTGGCGCTACTCGCGTTCGGGCTCACCGGGTGCGCCACCCGCCTGCCAGCCCCGGCGATGCCGGCGGTGCGACTGCGTGCGCCGGTTCGACTCGCCCCGGTACGCGTGTCCAGGGATCGTGTCATCCGCGCCACCGTTGGCCTGCGCCCGCATCGACCTTCGGGATTCGTGTTGCGGGCGGACAAACTGGACGGCAAAACCGTCGTGCACAATTACGGACACGGTGGCGCGGGCATGTCGCTCTCGTGGGGCACCGGCCAGATGGCTGCGGAACTCGCCCTCGCGCATCCGGATCGGCGCGCCGCGGTGCTTGGGTGCGGCGTGGCCGGCCTGACAGCCGCCCGCCAGTTGCAGCGCCGCGGCTTCAACGTCACGATTTATGCGGCCACGGTTCCGCCGGACACGACGTCGAACATGTCGCTGGCGGGCTTCACGCCCACGTCAGGGTTGGTCGCGATGGACCGCCGGACGCCGGAGTGGGAGGCGCAGTTCCGACACGCAGTCGAGATCGCGTACCGCCAGCTGCAACTCCTTGCCGGGCCGAAGTACGGCATCTCGTGGATTTACAACTATTCGCCGACCGACGACGCCAATGCCGCCAGCGGCAGCAATGTGCTGCTGCCCGAGACGGTGCGCACCGGATCCGTGCTGCTGCAGAAAGGCGAGCACCCGTTCACGACCAGGTATGCGGTCGAGCGCCCCGAGCTGCGCATCGAGCCGTCGATTTACCTCGACGCCCTGGTCGAGGACGTCATCGCCCACGGCGGCGCTATCAGGATCCGCAAGTTCGAGACCCCGCGCGATCTGATGACGCTCGACGAATCGCTGATCGTCAACTGCACCGGGCTCGGCGCGAAAGCGCTCTTCGGAGACTCAGAGCTGATGCCGCTGAGGGGCCAGTTGATCGTGCTGATGCCGCAGGAGGAAGTGAATTACAGCACCAGTGGCGGTGTCGCCAATTCCCCGCCGGGGGTGTTCGTCCACATGATGCCGCGGCGCGACGGCATCGTTCTGGGCGGCACGTCGGAGCGGGACATCTGGACCACCGAGATCAACGAGGCCGAGCGCACGCGCGTGATCGACGGACACAAGGGGCTGTTCGAATCGATGACGCGTCCGTGAGCCGGCTCATCTCGGGCGAGGCAACCTCCGTCCCCGCGTCTACCTTCGTCCTCGCGGGTCGCACACCGCGCCGCAGCGGGCTACTGCGCGCCGCCCGCCCGTAGAAATCCCACCGCGTCGGGACACGCCGCGCGCGCCTCCGCCAGCAGCGTCATCCCTGGCAGCCGCTCGTGAGACAGGTCCGCCTTCAGCTCCACGAGTGCCGCGACCACCGGCGGCTGACACATCAGCACGGCCCAGTTGATGAGGGTGATGTTCATCCGCGAATCGCGCGCATTCGGATCGATTCCGAGCGGGATGATGGACAGCGCGCGTAACTCGTCGCCTTCCTGCACGGCTTCGATCAAAAGGTCGGATGCGCGCTTGCGGTCCGCATCGGTCTTGCTGGGCGCCGGCAACTCGCGCGTGCCCGCGGCAGCAGCAGCCGCTGCGGTTGTTTCAACCGGCATCGGGACGACAAACTCGGCGTCAGCGGAATAAATGCGCCCGGAGAATTCGCGTCGTTCGAGCGTCACCGTGCCCGCGCCAGTCTTGAACGTGTACTTGAACCAGACATCCGGCAGCAGCGCGGTTTCCGTCAGCCCCTTGTGATTCAATGCCACGTTAAACAGCTGGCCGCGTCTGGGTCGGCCGTCGAATCGCAGCGCCACCGTGACCAGATCGCCGCGCGACGCCCGCGCGAACAGCGCGGCGTCATCGGCCGCCTCCTTGTCGCTCAGCGGCTGATCACTGAGGAGGACGACGACGTCCGTGAAGAAATCATTGAACGGATTCTTGCGAGTCGTCTTGACGACATGCGACAGCGTTGTGGTTGCGCCGTCGATGGTCAGAGACCCCGACCCTTTGCTGGGCGGCTGCGCAGTGCCAGGTTGCTGCTGCGCAGAGTCAGGTTGTTGCGACGCAGCCAGGCTAACGACGAGCGCGACGAGCAAAAACACGATGTCGCAATTTTACCCTGCCTGCCGCGCGAGAACTGTTCTCAGTACGCACTGCACGGCCGCCAGGCACCGCCAGCCGGCAACCCACACCTGGTCTCAAGCAGCACAGCAGTTAACCGGCGAATG
>JACCSI010000261.1 GCA_013813075.1 Acidobacteriota bacterium
CTTCCGCGTGTCCTGTCTTGCGTGCCTGACCGTGATGTTCACAGGCTGGGCCGTTCCAGTTGCGGGGCAGGCCAGTCGGGGGGATTTGGCCAAGGCGCGGGGGCATTACAACCTTCGGCAGTTCGACGACGCCATCGCCGCGGCGACGGCGGCGCGGCGCACGCTGGAAACCGCGGACACCGCCTCTATCGTGCTCGCCCGCGCGCATCTGGAGCGATATCGCGAGCGCGCGGACCCCTCGGACCTTAGTGCGGCCCGTGACGCCCTGGGCATGGTCCGCGCGGCGGGACTCGACGACCGCGACCGCGTCGAGCTTCTTCTGGCCCTGGGCGAGTCCCTGTTTCTCGAGGACGATTTCGGCGCGGCGGCCGAGATTTTCGAAAGTAGTCTGGACCGGGCCGCCTTCCTTGATTGGGAGATCGCCGATGCCATGCTGGACTGGTGGGCGAGTGCTCTCGAGCGGAAGGCGAGCGCCTTGGCGCCCGAGGCGCGGCGCGCCGCGTTTTCGCGGCTCGTCGAGCGCACGCAGGCGGAGCTTGCCGTCAACCCGGGATCAATTGCCGCCAGTTACTGGACGGTGGTCGCGTTGCGGGGCGCGGGGGAACCGGATCGGGCGTGGGATGCTGCGGTTGCGTCCTGGGTGCGCGCCCGCCTCACCGGCGAACGCGCGCCAACGTTGCGCGCTGACCTCGATCGGTTCGTGCTGGGGGGACTGGTCCCCGACCGCGTCCGCCATATCGCGCTCGATCAGCGCGCAGCCGCCGAGTCGCAGTTGAAGGCCGACTGGGAATTGGTCAAGGAGAAGTGGAAGTAGCTTACGGCTTGGCTTCCTTCCAGTTTTCCCCAATCCCCACATCGACATCCAGCGGCACGTTCAGCACGACGGCATTCTGCATCTGCTCGCGGACGAGCCCGGCGACATCGTCGCTCTGCGCGGTGGGCGCTTCGAACAGCAGTTCGTCGTGCACCGTCAGAATCATGCGCGCCTGGGGAAAAGCGGTCTTGAGCGCTCCGTGCACGTCGATCATCGCGCGTTTCAGAATGTCTGCCGCGGTGCCCTGGATTGGCAGATTGACGGCCACACGCTCGGCTGCCGATCGAATCTGACCGTTCTTGCTCGTCAGCTCAGGCACCGGCCGCCGCCGGCCAAACAGCGTTTTGACCACGCCTGTCTGGCGTGCGTCCGCCAGAGTTTGCTCGATGAAGCCGCGGACGCTGGGGAAACCCGCAAAGTACGCGTCGATGAACTCCTGCGCCGCCTGTTGCGGGACGCCGATGTCCTTGGCCAGGGTAAACGCGGTCTTACCGTAGAGCAGGGCGTAGTTGATGATTTTGGCGCGCCGGCGCAGCTCGTGAGCGCTGAGGGCGCTGTTCTCGCCGAAGACTTTCAACGCCGTCCGATCATGAATGTCCTCGCCGCGTGCGAAGGCGGCAATCAGCGTGTCGTCGCCCGAGAGGTGCGCCAGTACCCGCAACTCGATCTGCGAGTAGTCGGCCGAGATCAGACGGTAGCCGGGCTCGGCGATGAACGCGCGCCTGATTTCGCGGCCAATCTCGGTGCGAATTGGAATGTTCTGGAGGTTGGGATCGCTGCTCGACAAGCGTCCCGTCGCGGCGATGGCCTGATTGAACGATGTGTGCACCCGGCCGGTTTCGGGATTGATCAACTGCGGCAGCGCGTCGATGTAGGTCCCTTTCAGCTTCGCAAGGGCGCGCCACTCGAGGATCAGGCGCGGCATGTCGTGCGCGAGGGCGAGTTCTTCGAGCACCTCGAGCGCCGTCGATGGCACCCGCGAGGTGCCCGTTCGCTTCAGCACCGGTAGCTTGAGCTTGTCGAACAAGATCTCGGCGAGCTGTTTGGGAGAGTTGATATTGAATTCTTCGCCAGCCATGGCGAACACCGACGTGCTGCGATCGTGGAGTTCCTTGTCGACCAGCGTCGCCTGGGCCGCCAGCGTGGGCGCGTCGACACGGATGCCGACCTTTTCGAGATCCGCCAGAATCGGCACCAACGGCAGTTCGAGATCGCGATACACGCGCTCGAGCCCGTGGGCGGCCATCATCGGTTCGAGACGCGTCGCCAGCTGCAGCGCGAGGTCGACACGCTCCCCCACAAAATCCAGTACCCCTTCCACGGGAATGTGCGCGAATGGCCGTGCCTTGACTCCTTTGCCGCAGACCTCGTCCTCGGTAAGCGCCTTGTAACCCAACTGCTCGAGCACGGTGGGTTCGAGTTGCTGGCTCGATTTGGTCGCGTCAATCAGATAGCTCGCGAGCATCGTGTCGAACTCCACGCCGGCGAGTTCGACGCCGTGCCGCGCAAGGACGACCATGTCCGCCTTCAGGTCGTGACCAACTTTGGCGATTGCCGGGTCTTCGAGCAGCGGTCGCAGCAGGTCGAGCGCCTGCGTGCGGTTGAGTGACGACCCCCCGCCAAACCCCTCATGGCCGAGCGGCACATACCGGGCTTGCCGCGGCGCCGTCGAGAACACCATTCCAATCAGGGAGGCGCGCACGCACGACGGCCCGTCGGCCACGATTCGGAGCGCAAAACGCCCGGCCTCGGCGAGCGACCGCGCCAGACTCTCGAGTTCGTCCAGCGTCGTGACCGCTGCGTAGTCTTTCTGGATGGACGACGCGGTCGGTGCAAACTCGGTGACCAGTGTGCGAAAGCCGAGCTGCGAAAAGAGAGTATAGCAGCGCTCGATCGAGGGGCCGTGGTAACAGAAGACCTCGGGATCAAACAGAAGATCGACGTCAGTGCGAAGGGTGACCAGCTCGCGACTCTGACGGGCCTGCTCGGCGTAGGTCTGCAATCCCTCGCGATACTTTTTCTGAGGGACCTCGCCGGCACGCGCGAGCAGTGCGTCGAGCGAGCCGTAGGTCGCGATCAAATCCCGTGCGCCCTTTTCGCCAATGCCGGGCACGCCCGCGACGTTGTCGATGGTGTCGCCCATGAGCGCGAGCACGTCCACGACCTGATGCGGCGCGACGCCGAACTTCTCTGTGACGCCGGCTTGGTCGAACCATGCGCCCTCGTCGCGGGGGTTATAGACGCGAATGCCGTCGCCCACGAGTTGAAAAAAGTCTTTGTCGCCTGTGACGATCGTGACCTGGAACCCCTGCGCCGCCGCCCGCTTTGCAAACGTACCGATCACATCGTCGGCCTCGAAGCCCTCGGCCGTGTATACCGGGACACCGAGAGCGGCGCACGCTTCGTGGACCCACGCGATCTGCTCCGCCAGGTCTCCGGGCATCGCCGCGCGATTGGCCTTGTAGTCGGCGGCCAGTTGCGAGCGGAAAGTGAGCCCTTTCAGGTCGAAGGCGGCGGCGATGTAGGCCGGCTTGTGGTCGGCGATCAGCTTGCGCAGCATCGTGACGAAACCATAGACGGCGTTGGTGGACTTACCGTCCGGCCCGGTCAGCCCGCGAATCGCGTGGTACGCGCGATACATCTGGTTGCTGCCGTCGATCAGGAACAGGCTGTGAGCGTCCGACATGGCGGGACCAATGATTGTATCATTCGAGGGTTGCGCGCTCGTCTCGCCCTGATCGTTCTCGCCGCTCTGATTTTCGCGTCCTGCCGCTCAGTGCTCTCCGTCAAGTACGAGTACGACGAAGAGGTGTATCTCGCACTCGATGGCTCGGCGACCGTGTACGTCAACGCGTCAGTACCGGCATTGGTCGCGCTGCGCGGCGTCGATCTCGACGTCGACCCGCACGCCCGGCTCGATCGCGTGCGGGTCGCTGCCCTGTACGGGTCTCCGGTGACAAACGTGGTCAGCACGACCAGCTCGCGGCGTGACAATCGCCGCTACGTCCACTTGCGCATCGAAGTCACAGACATCGCGCAGCTGAGTCAGGCGGCGCCGTTTGCGTGGTCTTCGTACAGCATTGAGCGACGAGAACCACTGATGTTTTTCAAGCAAGTTGTCGGCGCTTCGTCCGGCCGCGACGTCGGGGACGTTGGATGGCGCGGTGGCGAGATGGTGGCCTTTCGGCTGCATCTGCCAAGTCGCGTGTCATTTCACAATGCCCAGGGGCGCACCATCGAACGCGGCAACATCATCCGATGGGAACAGTCGCTTGCCGACCGCCTCAAGGGCGAGCCGCTTGCGATCGAGGTGCACATGGAGACTGCATCGATCCTGGCGCGTACGCTGACGCTCTTCGGCATCATGATTGCGTTGGCGCTATCGACCATGGCGTTGGCGATTTGGTGGGTGATGCGGGCCAAAGGATACCCGGGTCTGTGATGTCGGAGTCGGGCGACCGGGTGTTCTGTCGATGACTACGCGAAGTCGACAGAGCACCCGATGATCGGATTCACCAGCTCGGAGTTGTCGAGAGGTTCGAAAC
>JACCSI010000266.1 GCA_013813075.1 Acidobacteriota bacterium
GGGTCGTCGAGGCTGTGGGCTCCGGCGTCCGCGATCTTGACGTCGGCACACGCGTCTTCCTCTGCGGGACCGCGACGCACGCTAGTTATGGCGCGTACGCGCAGAAAGTGGTCTGTAATCCCGATCAGGTGCACCCGCTTCCCGAACGACTCAGCTTCGCGCAAGGCGCCGGCGTCGGCGTGCCCTACGTTACGGCGTGGCGCGCGCTGCACGATCGCGCCCGCATCCAGCCGGGCGAGACGTTGTTCGTCCATGGAGCCAGCGGCGGCGTCGGCCTGGCGGCCACGCAGATTGCCCGCGCCTGGGGCTTGACGGTCATTGGCACGGCCGGCACCGCAGAAGGTGTCCACCTCGTCAAGACCGAGGGCGCCAGGCACGTGCTCAACCATCGCGATGCGGGGTATCTCGACGCGCTCAAGGAACTGACAGGCGGTCGCGGACCGGACGTGATTCTCGAGAACCTCGCCAACGTCAATCTCGACAACGACCTCGCCGTCTTGGCGTTCGGCGGACGCGTCGTCATTGTTGGCAACCGCGGCCGCATCGAGATCGATCCAAGAAAGCTGATGGGGAAAGACGGAACCATCGTCGGCATGGCGTTGTGGAACACGAAGCCGGACGACCAGGTGCGCGCTTATCGCGCGATCGAGGCCGGGCTCGAATCCGGCACGCTCACGCCCGTGGTCGCCACCGAGCTGGCGATCGAGAAGGCGCCGCGCGCACACGAATTGATCCTCGAGCCCGGCGCGCGCGGAAAGATCGTCCTGGTGATGTGACCGGCGGGGTTGACGTCCCCCGCCAGGTCTCTACTTCAGACGCGCAAGTTCTTCGTCGATAACGGTCTTGAAGTACTCGAACGGTTGTGCACCAATCACCGGACGGCCGTTGACGTAGAACGTCGGCGTCGAGCCCACGCCCATCTGCTCACCGACTCGCATGTCTTCGGCGATGCCAAGCGCGTGCTTGCTGGAATCCACGCACTGATCGAACTTTGTTGTCTCGAGCTTCAACGCGGCCGCATGCTGTTTGAGCGCGGGTAGTTCCATGCTCGTCTGATTGGCGAAAATCAGGTCGTGCATCTCCCAGTATTTTCCCTGCTCACCGGCGCAGTGCGCGGCTTCCGCCGCCTTAGGCGCCTGCGGGTGGTTGGGTAACGGAAAGTCCTTGAACACAAAACGGACTTTGTCACCGTAGGTGGCTTTGATGGTCTTGAGAGTCGGACCGACTCTCGCGCAAAACGGTCACTGATAGTCCGAGAACTCGACGATGGTCACCGCGGCGTTGGGCGGGCCCATGGAGGGGTCGTGCTCGGCCAGGGCGATGGTCGCGCGTGGTGGATCGAGCAACACGCGAACGCCAGCCGCCTTCTTTGTCAAGTCATCGACCAGTTGGGCCTTGGCCTGCGCCTGGCGCTGGCCGCCAAGGAAGGCACGGATCGGCCCCTGCAGCTCTTCGTACGTACGCCCCGTTGCGCGGTCCTTGTTGGTGTCGAAAAACTGCCGGACGTCGGCGTCGGTAATCGGTTGAAGACGTTTCTTCGTCTCCTGTTCCAGGTATTGCGGCAACGGCATGGCGGCGGCCGTCGCGGCCTCTTCAATCAACACGTCGCCCATCATCTGGTCGAGCACGTTGCGGCGATTTTGATACACCAGCTGGGTCACCCGCGACCGTTCGGCAGGATCCATCGCCTGCCAGCGGTCGTCGAGCTCTTTCATCGTGATTTTGCGGCCAGCCACTTCGGCAACCACCGCGTCCTGGGTCTGGGTGGGCGACTGAGCCGGGGCCGTCTGCGCGTCTGCGCAGCCCAGGGCCGACATGATCAGCAGTCCACAAAGGGCTGGCTTCATCTCAAAAGAGTAATCCACACACGACGTCGAAAGACAGGGTGATCGCCTTATTTTGGGGGGGGCGTCGGATTCGTCGGATCCTGTGGGCAATAGCCGACACACCGCAGTACGGGAATTGGCGGGTACTTGGCGAACCGGGGGTCTGTCAACGCGCGTTCGCACATGTAGAACGTTGACCTGGCGGTCTCCACCGTGCGTCGAAATGCGCATCCGGCACAAAGCCCGACGCTGGCCTCCAACAGGTCCATTGCTACAATGGTAACCATGTCCCAGAGAACTTTGACCGCTGCCGTCGCGGCTGCGGCTTTCGCGACGATTGCGCAGCTGTCGGCTCAGAACCCAGCGCCGCCGGAACAGCCGCTGTTTCGCGCCGGCTCGCGAATCGAAGTTCCGATTTACGCCACTGTCATCGATAGTTCCGGGCGATTGGTGCCCGGCCTCGAGAAGGCGGATTTCGTCGTCACCGACGATGGCAAGCCGGTCGATTTGACGACCTTTTCAAACGCGTCGCAGCCCTTCACCGCGGTGGTGATGCTCGACACCAGCGCCAGCATGACCAACAACCTCGAGTTGTTGAACCGCGCGGCCGAGCAATTTCTCATCCGACTCCTGCCTGTGGATCGTGCGCAGGTGGGGGCGTTCAACGACAAGATTCAACTCAGTGGCAAGTTCACCAGAGATCGTGACGAGTTGATCGCTGCGCTCGACGATCTGCAATTTGGCAACCCGACCCGGCTGAACGACGCGATCGCGACCAGCCTGGACGCGCTCCAGAAAATCCAGGGCCGCCGCGTGGTGCTGGTGTTCACGGATGGTGAGGACACCGCGAGCAAGACCAGTTTCCGCACCGTCCTCGAGCGCGCTCGCGACGAAGAAGCGATGGTGTACTCCATTGGCCTCGAGTCGGAATATCACAACGGCGCGCGGATGCAGCGCACGCGTCCGTCGCGCGACTTGCGGAAGATTGCGGAAGAGACGGGCGGCGGGTTTTTTGAGCTGAAAAAGACAGCGGAGCTCGCGCCCACGTTTACACGCGTCGCGCAAGAGCTCCGGAGTCAGTATTTATTGGGTTTTGCGCCGGCCGCCCTCGACGGCAAGCTGCACAAACTCGATGTCCGCGTGCGGCAGAGCCACACGGTGCGAGCGCGCAAGAGCTATCTGGCGGTGCCCGATCGCAATCTCACCTCAGAGAAACGCGACTGACACAATCGTGATGACCAGCAGGGCGCCGACGGCGAGCTCCGCGGTGCTCGAGAAACTCCACTCGTAAATGCGAAACATGTCTGAACTCCTTCTAACCTTCTTAAAGTTGGACGGAGCAGACGCGGCGCTTGTTCCCGCGGCGCCGGTCACAGCAACCCTGGGTAAACCCTTGGAAGACGGGGATTAAGGC
>JACCSI010000267.1 GCA_013813075.1 Acidobacteriota bacterium
GTGTAAAGACGCTCGACGTTCGACAACCCTCCGCCCAGCACGATGACGTCGGGGTCGAGGATATTGATGACGACGGCGAGCGCCCGGGCAAGACGGTTCTCGTAGCGTTGGAGGCATGACACCGCCGCCAGGTCGCCGGCATTGGCCAACGCGACGATCGCCTCGGGAGCCTCTTTCTTGTTTGCCGTCAACTCGAAGTCTCGCGCGAGACCCGGGCCCGAAAGAAACGTCTCGAGGCAGCCCGTTCGGCCGCAATAACACGCCTCACCTGGCCATTCCCCAGGTCGCGGCCAGGGCAGAGGGGTATGGCCCCATTCCCCCGCCACCGCATTGGCGCCGACCACTACCTGGCCGTCGATGACCAAACCCCCACCGGTTCCGGTCCCAAGGATGGCGCCAAACACGTTCCGCACTCCCGCCGCGGCACCGTCGGCGGACTCCGACAACGCAAAGCAGTTGGCGTCATTCGCAAAGCGGACCGGGCGGCTCAGCCTGATAGGCAAGTCGCGTCCCAGTGGATGCCCATTGAGCCATGTGGAGTTGGCGTTTTTGACCAGCCCGGTCGCTGGAGAAATAGTGCCCGGCATCCCCACGCCCACCGTGCCGGTCTGACCTGCGTCGCGTTCGACCCGCTCAACAAGCTCGGCAATGGCATCAACGGTATGCCGATAGTCGCCTCGCGGAGCGGCAATCCGGGTGCGCGTCAGCTCCTCGCCGCTCGGAGTGAGAGCAATGGCTTCGAGCTTGGTCCCGCCGACGTCCACGCCGATCCGCATACTGCAATCTAGCACTCACTTCGCGCAGAGGGCGCGTCAGGCGCCAGGCAACGTCTCACGCTCCCGGTTCGTCGCCCGGGACGTCTGCCGGTTCTTTGGCGAATGCACCCGCCACCTTGTGCGTCGCCGGCATCGAGCGGTCGGGGTAGCGGGTGTTATCTTCCTTTTGCGCAATCGATCGGCTTCCGGCTTTATGCGAGGTTTGACGATTGGGCACCTCCTCGAGCGGGGCCTCCCCGACACGACCGGCTGCGTCCTGGGGTGGGGGCGACTCGAGGTCGGCCGGCGGATGCTCGTGCCTCTCTTTCTCTTCCTGCGCTGGCGTCTCGCGATTACTGATCCCGGTGCGTTGTCGATCAAAAAGAGTCATGACCCCTCCAGTGGATTCCCGTCACCGTCGACTCATACCGTACGCAATTATCCCGGCGCCTCCGGCGGCCGCGCACAATACCGCGGCGGATGGAAGCAGACGTGAGCGGCGCGTCGGCATGAACCCGTCGCCCTGCAGACCCGGAATGCCGTCAGGGGTTTCGTGCTGTGTCATGTGATTCACAATATCGAACACCCCGCGGACGCCGAGCACGGCATCGACGACGTCGTCGTGCTCGGCGGCCAGGACCGGGCCGTTCAACTCCGCAACTCCGCCGATGACCCCGACCGCAATCGCGCTCGAATGCGTCGATGCTCGTCCAATCGCCGTGCGCACACGCGCGTCAACCACGGCGTCGTCTGCGACGTCCGCGTCGGACGCCCCATGAAGCCGTGCGGCGAGGCCGCTGGCGCGATTCTGCAGATCGCGCGACATCTTGTGGGTACGGCGCCCGGCACGCTGCCCGAGATGCGTCGTTTGATCTCGCAGTCGGGCGCGGCGGCGCCTCCCCTGAGAGGGGTCCAACAAGAACATCAACGCGACGCCAATACTCAGCGGTGCGATCCACGAGACGGAATACTGCGACATGTGTGGCCTCTAACTTCTACAAAGCAAGCCTGGTGCCCGCCACGGAGTCCCAGTGGAAGCGTTTCCTCACGAACGTCACGAATCATGGCGCGTCGCAGGCCCGCCCTTTGCATCGTGCTGCGCGATACGCATTACGCTACATTGTTTGGAAAAGGGCGGTACCGCACGTAAAGCACCTCAGTTCGCGGGCGGACCAGCTTTTCCAGCCACCCCCGTTCAGCGCGCCGTTCGCTGACGTACATTGACCAAGTCAGGAGTCAACCATGGCAGACAACACAACCAACGACGTCAACCGTGTCACCCCTCAGCACGTCGAGCCCGATCGCCAGAACACGGGCGGCGGCCAAACCGGCGAGACGGACGCGAAGGACAAGACCAGCGGCCGCCTACGCCGTAGCGACACCACCGTCGAAGCGACCGGCGGTGACCAGGCGGGCGTCGCTGGCGGCGCCATCGACAGCAAGGTGTCGGGCCGCGGCGGCGATCTGCCATAGCGGGATCTTCCGTCACCGCGAATTCCCCACCACCAAATGCGGGATCGGCCGCCGGCCGCAAAGACCCGGCGGCCAACGCTCGACG
>JACCSI010000291.1 GCA_013813075.1 Acidobacteriota bacterium
ACGACATGACGGCAACAACAAGCAGCGCATTCACGGTCACGGTGTTCCTCACTCTGCAGTTAGACGTCGAGGTCGTCCGAAAAGGCGACACAAAAGCCAACGCTGAAGACGTAGGTGTCGGCGGGCAGAATGTGACGGTGCGCGCATCGCAGCTGTGACACATCGTGCGTCACCCACGATCCGCCTCGAACCACTCTCAGGGTGCCATCGGGCGGCCCAACCGGATTGCGCCGTTCACTCTGGCGATGGGTATCCGACTGGTACTCGCAGGATACCTATCGCCAGAGTGAACGGCGCAATCCGGTTGCGCCGTCGCCTTTTCGGACGACCGCGACGTCTAACTTCAGGTGAGGAACACCGTGACCGTGAATGCGCTGCTTGTTGTTGCCGTCATGTCGTCGATCGCATCGCCCGCGCGCGCTCAGACGCCAGCGACGACCCCAACCGACGCCGTCGTTGTCGTCTCTGGCGAGGGGCTGGTCAAAGCGGCGCCCGATCAAGCCTGGGTGACTCTCGCCGCGGAGAGCCGATCCAAGAACCCGAAAGACGCCCAGTCGCAGAACGCAAAGACCATGAACACCGTGCAGGAACGTCTTGCGCTCGCTGGGTTTCCCAAGGATGCGGTGCGCACGGTGGCGTACGACCTGCAGCTCGAATCGGACTGGGTCAACGGCCGCCAGGTCCCACGCGGCTACCTGGCGCGGAACACCATCGAGGTCCGCCTCGACGACATCACGCGCGTGGGCGAGGTCATCGACATCTCGATTTCGAGCGGTGCGACTTCCGTCCATGGGGTGCGATTCGACCTCAAGCAGCGTGCGTCGCTCGAAAGGGAAGCGCTGAAGCTTGCGACAGCCGATGCTCGTGGACGTGCAGAAGCCGCCGCCGCAGGAGTTGGCACCACGATCGGGCGCGTGTTGCGTATCGAAGAACCGGGTGGACGCCCGTCCCCCCCAGGGCCAATGATGATGATGCGTGAGGTTGCGCAGGACGCGCGCGCCGCTTCTACACCGGTGGTGGCCGGCGAGATCGAGATTCGGGCGTCCGTCGTTTTGTCGGCGACATTAAAGTAGTGGCGACTGGCGACGGCAACGAGAGACTTCGCCACAGGTACCAGGCCGCGATCGAGCGATAGGGTCGCCAGGCCTCGGCCAGCTTCAACAGCTTCTCGCGTGTCGGCGGCTGGCGCATCCGGTAGAGGCGCTGCGCTGCTTTCACCAGGCCAAGATCGGCGACAGGAAAGACATCCGGCCGCTGCAAGCGGAACATCAAAAAGATCTCGGCCGTCCACGGCCCTATCCCCTTCACCGCGGTCAACTGCTGCAGCACCTGCGCGTCGTTGTGCTCATGCAGCCTGTCGAGCAGCAGTCGCTTTTCGACGACGTGTGTGGCGAGGTCGCGGAGGAACAGCATCTTCGAACGGCTGAACCCAACCCCGCGGATCGTCGCATCGTCAAACGTCAGCAGACGGACCGGATCTGGCAGCTTGTCGGGCGCAAACAGGGTGCAGAAGCGTCCGAAAATGGTGTCGGCGGCCTTCACCGACAGTTGCTGCGAGGCAATCGCTTCCGCCAGTGCCATGAACGGCGGGTACTGTGGGAGGTTTGGCAGCCCGCATGGGCCGACCTGCTTGATCACGGTGCCGAGCACCAGATCTTTTCGCATTAAATACCGCCGCGCGCTCTGGTAATCGGTCTTCGTCGCTACTGTCATCGCGCGTCCACGAGCCTTCGGGCGCGATCCTACAACACCCGCCGTGATGCACCGATTCCGCGCGTGCTGTGCAAGCCGTGATGGAGTGTGCGACTGCGGCGCGCTCGCGAATGGCGACTCATGTTCGGTCCCTGACGTGTACGGGGCGTCGCCCCGCCGCGCGGTCACCGCCGAACTCCTGATGCGGCCACGGGATGTTGTATATTGGACCTATCAGGTCGGATATGACGCCCTCGTGTGACGCGCTACGACGAAATTCTAGCCAGAGCATTCTGGACGCGATCGGCAACACACCGCTACTGCGGCTCCCATCGATCGAAGGCGATCTTCCCGGCACCGAGTTGTACGCCAAGGCCGAATGGCTGAACCCAGGGGGCTCGGTCAAGGACCGGCCCGCTGCGCGGATGATTTGCGAAGGCATCCAGGCAGGGCTCTTGACGCCTCAGCGGCGCATCCTCGATGCAACGTCCGGAAACACCGGAATCGCCTACGCCATGATTGGCGCCGCACTCGGGTACGGTGTAACGCTCTGCATTCCGTCCAACATCACCCCGGAGCGAAAGCGCATTCTCAAGGCCTACGGACCCGAGCTGATTTATACCGACCCGCTCGAGGGTTCGGACGGCGCCATTCGCGAGGCGCGGCGGCGATTTGCCGACGATCCTGACCGCGTGTTCTACCCGGATCAGTACAACAACTGCTTCAATTGGCGCGCGCACTACGATACGACTGCGGTCGAGATTTGGGAGCAAACGGCGGGTCGTGTCACGCACTTCGTCGCCGGCCTCGGCACCAGCGGCACATTCATGGGTACGGGTCGGCGGCTTCGCGAATTGAATCCCCTGATCGCGCTGGCCTCGGTGCAGCCAGATGCGCCGTTTCACGGCCTCGAAGGCTTGAAGCACATGGAAACGGCGATTGTCCCAGGGATTTACGACGACACCCTGGCGGATCGCGATCTGCGAGTCGCCACCGATGATGCATATGCGATGACGCGCCGGCTGGCGGCTGAAGAAGGGTTACTCGTGGGGATTTCGAGCGGCGCCAGTCTCGTGGGTGCCATGAAGATGCTTCACGATGACG
>JACCSI010000293.1 GCA_013813075.1 Acidobacteriota bacterium
CTATGTGGACTGGTGCCGCCAGTATCCGATTGCGTCGATTGAGGATGGATGCGCGGAAAGCGACTGGCGCGGCTGGCAGTTGATGACCAAGGAACTCGGCGGGCGGGTACAGATCGTGGGCGACGATGTGTTCGTCACCAATCCCGAGATTCTGGGCCGCGGCATCGTGGACGGCGTCGGCAACGCGGTGCTGGTCAAAGTCAATCAAATCGGCACCGTCACCGAAACGCTCGACGCCATGGCGCTGGCGGCCAAGGCGCGATACGCGTGCGTCGTGTCACATCGCTCGGGCGAAACCGAAGACACAACCATCGCCGACCTCGCGGTCGGCACCGCGGCCGGACAGATCAAGACAGGCTCGGCGTCGCGTGCCGATCGCACCGCCAAGTACAATCAACTGCTCAGGATTGAAGAAGAACTCGGGCCTGCGGCCAAGTACGCGGGCCGCGCCACCATCAAACAGATTCTGTAACGAGCCTGCGCCGCAGGTCCGTTTCATCGTAACCACATGCCGACACTTGTATTACTGCGTCACGGCGAATCGACGTGGAATAAGGACAATCGCTTCACTGGTTGGACCGACGTCGATCTCACTGCCAAGGGGCGCGACGAAGCCGTCCACGCCGGGCGGCTGCTCAAAGCCGAAGGGTTGACGTTTGACGTCGCCTATACCTCGGTGCTGACGCGCGCGATTCGCACCTGCTGGATCGCGCTCGATGAGATGGATTTGCTGTGGCTTCCGGTGACGCGGCATTGGCGTCTCAACGAGCGGCATTACGGCGCGCTGCAGGGATTGAACAAGGCGGAAACCGCAGCACAGCATGGTGACGCGCAGGTCAAGATCTGGCGCCGCAGCTACGACATCCCTCCGCCGCCGCTGGCGGCCGATGATCCGCGGCACCCCGGGCGCGACTCGCGCTACGCCGGCATGCTTACGGACGACCTGCCGCTGACCGAATCGCTCAAGGATACCGTCACGCGCTTCCTGCCGTACTGGAATGACGCGATCGCGCCGGCCATCCAGGCCGGGCAACGTGTGTTGATCGCCGCTCACGGCAATTCGCTGCGGGCACTGGTGAAGTATCTGGACAAGATCTCGGACCAGGATATCGTCGAGCTCAACATCCCCACCGGCGTGCCCTTGGTCTACGAGCTCGACGAGCAGTTGCACGCGCGAAGCCGCCGCTACCTGAGCGACACGGCCGCCAGCTGAAACGACACACCGGCTTCCGCCACGCGAGACCCATGGACCTCGATGTTTTCATTGCCGGCGGCGGACTGGCCGGGCTAACGCTGGCGCGACAACTACGCCGCGCCGAACCCGCGCTGCGCATCCTGGTCGCGGAGAAACGGACACACCCGGCCCCGGAAGCGGCGTTCAAGGTGGGCGAATCGTCGGTCGAGATTGGCGCCAACTACTTTCAGAAAGTGCTCGGGCTCGAGCCGCACCTGCGCACACGCCATCTCGAAAAATTTGGTCTCCGATTTTTTTTCCCGGACGGGGACAATCGCGATCTGGGGACCCGCTTCGAGCTCGGCGCGCAGCAGTTCCCGCCGGTGCCCTCGTTTCAGCTCGATCGCGGGCGTCTCGAAAACTACCTGCTCGAATCGGATCGCGAGATCGGCATCGAGGTGCTCGACGCGGCCGTCGTCCGCGATCTCGAGTTCGGCGATCCGCATCACCGAGTGGAGGTGGATACCGGGCAGGGACGTCGAACGGTCACCGCCCGATGGTTCGTCGACGCGAGCGGCCGCGGCAGCCTGATCCGCCGGCGCCTCGGTCTCACACGCGACGTGGCGCATCTCGCGAATGCGTGCTGGTGGCGGGTGAACCGAAGCGTTCGCATCGACGACTGGGTCGCCGACGCTGAGTGGAAGGCGCGTGTCCCAGGCGGTCAGCGGTGGTTGAGCACGAATCACCTGATGGGCCGCGGCTACTGGGTCTGGCTCATTCCTCTCGGTTCCGGTACTACCAGTTTCGGGATCGTCGGGGACGCGACGCTCCATCCCTATCAGCGCCTGAATCGCCTCGACAGGGCCATCGAGTGGCTCAGGCAATTCGAACCGCAGTGCGCGCACGTCGCCGCGGCCGACCGCGACGCCGGCAACATTCAAGACTTCCTTGCCCTGCGCCATTACGCGCACGGTTGCGCTCGCGTCTATTCGCGCGATCGGTGGCTGCTCACCGGAGAGGCCGGCGTATTTACCGACCCGTTCTACTCGCCCGGTTCCGATTTCATTGCAATGGGCAACGGCTACATCACCGACTTGATCGTGCGCGACCGCGCCGGCGAAGACATCTCGGCGCGCCTTGAACAGTTCAATGTTGATTACCTGCGGCTGTTCGACGCGTACCTGCGCTTGTATACCGGCCAGTATCCACTGATGGGAAATGCCCAGGTAATGACCGCAAAGACCGCGTGGGACAACGGGGCGTATTGGGCAATAACCGCCCTCCTGTATTTCCAGCGGCGACTGACGCGGCCCGAGTTTATGACCACCATCGATCCGCTGATGAAACGTTTTTTCATTCTGCACGCGCGCATGCAGGGATTGTTGCGCGCCTGGGACGAGTGCGATTCATCGCAGTACGGCCATGGGTTCACCAACGTGCTCGCAGTCGCGCCGCTGCGTCAGCTTCAGGCGGAACTCGGCGGGCCGCACTTAAATGATGACGCGTTACGGGCAACGCTCGAATCAAACTTCGCGTTGCTGGAGCGATTCGCGCATGCGCTGCAGCGGCTGGCGACAGACACCCACCCTGCTCTCGGCCGGCTCGTGCCCGGCGCAATGGATGACGTCGAACCGTTCGATATTTCCGCGATCACCCTTGAGCGGCTGCCCGCCCCAATGCGCTGAGGCATGCCGGGACGGATTATTCCGTGAAGCTTGAGAAGAGCGCGGCAGGTTGGTTTCTCCACGCGCGCAGCGGCTCTGGTTGACGCACGGGATCAGACTGAACAGATCACCAGCGCCGAATCGTTGCCGCCAAAGGCGAGCGACGTTGACACCCCACAGCGCACGCGCCTGACGCGGGCGGCATTGGCGACGACATCCAGATCGCAGTCGGCATCGGTGTGGTGATGATGAATGGTCGGCGGAATCACTCCGCGAGACACGGTCAGGGCGAGCACCGCCGCTTCGATTGCCCCCGCCGCGCCGAGACAATGACCGATCATTGATTTCAACGACGTCACCGGGACATCCGCCATACGGTCACCGAAGACCGTGCAGAACCCCCTGGCTTCGGCGCGGTCGTTCTGCGGCGTGGCGGTGCCGTGAGCGTTGACGTGGTCCACGGCGTCGGCGGTGACTCGCGCATCGGCGAGCGCCAGGGCAATGACCGCCGCCACCGGCCGCCCATCGGGTTCCGGTGCCGTCGGGTGGAACGCCTCGCAGCCGAGACCGTAGCCGGCCAGTTCGCCGTAGATGGTCGCGCCGCGCCGGCGCGCGCGTTGCATCTCTTCGAGCACCAGCAGCCCCGCGCCCTCGCCGATGTTCATGCCGCTCCGGCTTCGGTCGAAGGGACGACACGGTTCGGGATCCATCAGACGCAGCGCATTGAAACCGCTGTAGGTGAGACGCGCGAGCGCGTCAGTCCCTCCTGCGATGGCGGCATCCAGTCGGCCCAGGCGAATAGCGTCCAGCGCCTGGCCAATGGCGATGGTGCTCGACGAGCAGGCGGCTGCGACACAGGAGCGTTGCCCCTCGAACCCGAACTGCGCGGCAATCACATCGCCCGGCGTGTTGGCAAAGTGATTCCAGGCGTGGGACGGCCGTGCACGCCCGATGCCGGCATCGAGCGC
>JACCSI010000319.1 GCA_013813075.1 Acidobacteriota bacterium
ATTTCCTCGACGTCAAGCCCTTCTGGCTCGAGGAACAACTGATGGCGGTCCCGGTGCGGGAAGCGCATCACTTTGTCCTCGAGCGACGGGCAATAGCGGGGCCCGACGCCGGCAATCTGGCCGTTAAACAGGGGGGACTGATTGATATTGTCCCGAACAAGCCGATGAACGGCCTCGGTGGTATGGAGGACGTGGCAGACAATCTGATTGCGAGGCGTCGCCGCCGCCATATGAGAAAATGCCACTGCCGGCTCGTCGCCATGTTCCACGTGGAACCTGCCCGACGCCACGCCCTCGTGAAAGTCAATCGAACTCCGCGCCAGTCTGGGCGGAGTTCCTGTCTTCAGGCGTCCACATTCGAAGTGATACGACTTCAGCGATTCCGCTAAGTCTCTCGACGGCGGCTCGTTGGCGCGGCCAGCCGGCCGCTGGTCTCGACCCACATGCACGAGCCCGTTGAGAAACGTCCCGGTCGTGATGACGAGCGCCCTACAGGTGAACTCTGGGCCGTCCTCGAATGCCACACCGACAGCTCGACCGGCGTCGACCAGGATTCGTCCCGCGCGTCCCAGCAGCCACTCGATGTTGGGCTCGGACTTGAGCGCGCGAAGCACCCACTCGCTGTAGCGGCGCTTATCCGCTTGCGCACGCGGTGACCACACTGCCGGTCCACGACTTCGATTCAAGACCTTGAACTGGAGACCAGTCGCGTCAATGGCTTGGGCCATCAACCCTCCAAGAGCGTCTATCTCCTTGACCAGATGGCCTTTAGCGGTTCCCCCCACGGCTGGGTTACACGGCATCAGCGCGGTGGTGTCCTCAGATAGCGTGCATAATCCGACGGAGCATCCCAGCCGGGACGCTGCCCACGCGGCCTCGACGCCTGCGTGACCAGCACCGATGACTATGACATCTAAATTACTCATGGGTCTTTGGTGAAGCATGAGTGAGCTCGTGCCCACGGTCCACCATCTCAGATTACACGGAGACGTTGGCCTCGTTCTCGAGACACGTGCCGGACCAGAATCTGCCGCTCCTCCGTTCCGGCGTCGGCCGCGCGTTCAGAGAACCCGTGGCGCCACCTGCGGACGTGCGTCTGGCCACCGCCAAGCGACTCAATCTGCCGAGATGCAGGCTACCGCGCCTGCGCGAGTTCGATGGTGGTCGCATCCCCCCGATTGTTCACGCCCAGCGTCGCTGCTGGCAGCGCCGGCGCACGCGCGGTGGACGACCTATTTGCCGATGCAGAAGTTCTGAAAGATGTGCGCCAGCAGATCGTCAGTGGTGCGACGTCCGGTTATCTCCTGCAAGTGCAGCGCGGCGTCCTGAAGGTCCGCCAGTAGGAACTCTTCTGAGATCTCGTGGTTTGATTCCAATAGCGCATCGTGCGCGCGGCCCAACGCCGTGCGCGCCCGTTCAAGAAGCGCGATATGACGCACGTTGGTGACGAGGGGTTCGTCGCGATCATCCGGGGCTGCTGCCAGCGCAGTCGTCATCGCGTCGACCAGCGAGCCGAACCCCACGCCCGCCGTGACCGACACTTCAACGGTGTGGAGTCCGGGCAAATCGTCGGGCGTCCACGCCGGGGCAAGATCAACTTTGTTGACCACGAGCACGCGCCGGCGCGATGACGTCCCGTCAATCAACGCGCGATCCTGCTCTGAGAGTGGGCGGGATTGATCCAGCACCAGCAGCGTGAGATCCGCGACGGATATCGCCTTGCGCGCGCGCGACACGCCTTCCTGCTCCACCACGTCAACGGTCTCGCGGATGCCGGCGGTATCGACCAAGGCGATGGCCAGCCCTCCGATGTCGGCGCGTTCCGTCAGCAGGTCGCGCGTCGTTCCGGGCACCGGCGTGACAATGGCCCGGTTGGCATGCAGCAGCGCGTTGAACAAACTCGATTTGCCCACGTTCGGTGTCCCGATGATGGCGATCTGGGCACCTTCTCGAATCAGTCGCCCGCGTGACGCGTTTGCGCTCAGGGCATCGAGGCTTTGCGCAAGGGCGGCGATCTCCTGGCTCGCCGCTTCACGCTGGACGAAGTGATAACCCTCGTCGGGAAAATCGAGCGACGCTTCCAGCCGCGCCATCAAATCAAAGAGCTTCGATTCGATCTCGCCGATCGTCGTCGTCAGCGTGCCCTCGAGTTGATCGAACGCCGCACGCGCCTGCAGTGGCGTCACCGCTTCGATGAGGTCACGTACCGCTTCGGCCTGAATGAGATCGAGTTTGCCATTGAGGAACGCGCGCAGCGTGAATTCACCGGGCTCGGCGAGCCGGGCGCCCGCAGTCATCGCCGCTCGCAAGATCCCTTGCAACACCACCGGGCTTCCATGTGCGCTCAACTCCGCCACGTCGTCCCCGGTGTATGACTGCGGCCCCGGAAAGAACGTGACGACCACCTGGTCGCGCACTTGTTGGGATGGAGATGATCCTTGGGGACGGCGGTCGCCCGGGGGACGGAGGTCGGTCGGGGACGCAGCAAGGGCCACGGAGGTGAGGGTGGCCAGGGTCGCGTGGCGGGGAACCAAGGGGAGCGCGCGGCCGATCAATATGGCGGCGACGCTGGACGCGCGCGGCCCGGAAATGCGAACAATGCCGAGGCCGCCCCGGCCCATCGGCGTGGCAATCGCCACGATGGTGTCGTCGACAGAAAACATGTCGGGGGCCGTTCGAACGGTGGGGACCCGGGTGGACCAGCATCCGGCATCCGGCATCCGGACAGTTCCTCTACAGAGTTACTTTACAGAAATAATCACCGTCTTCTCGAACGCGTCGCCGATGCTTTCCGACGACACCCGGTCGACCTCACCCACCGCAAGGTGGACGATGCGGCGTTCGTACGGGTTGAGTGGGCCGATCTCCTGGGCGAGGCCGCTGTTGCGGGCCTTCTCCGCCAAAAACGTCGCCATCTGTTTCAACTCCGCGTCCTTGGCTTTGCGGTAGCCCTGACAGTCGACAACCAGGCGCCGCCGTTCGTCGACGTCCTGGCGAAACACCGACCCGACCACATGCTGCAGGGCGCCCAGCGCTTCGCCCTGGTGACGGATCAGTATGGACCCGTCTTCGCCAGTGAGATTGATGCGGAGTCCGTCCGGCATCTCCTCGACTTCGGCGTGGAGCGTCAGCCCCATGGCCGTCACGATCTTTTCAACGAAGGCGCCGATCTCAGCAGGTGTCGCCATCTCAGAATCCACAGAGCTTACACATCACAGAAGATTACTTCTTACTCCTCGCCGGTGGAACCACGATGTCTTTGGGCGAGTCCTTCAGCGCCTTCGCGTCCTTCGCACCCTTGAGACCAGCGGCGGCCGGAGGCGCACCGATCATCCAGTTGGTGAAGTACTGCTGTCCGATCGACCAGACGTTGCTCATCAGCCAGTAGATCACCAGTCCCGCCGGCGCGAAAATCATCGTCACGGTAATCATGACCGGCATGAACATCATGATCTTCTGCTGCGTCGGATCGGCCGTGGTCGGCATGATCTTCTGCTGCCAGAACATCGAAATTCCCATCAACGCGGGCGTGATGAATAGCGGATCGAGCTTCGACAGGTCGGTGATCCACCAGAAATTCTCGCCGCGAATCTCAATCGCCTGACCGAGCATTGCGTAGAACGCAAACAGGAACGGCATCGTCAGGAGCATCGGAACGCAGCCGCTGGCGGGATTGACCCCTTTGCTGCGATAAAGCTCCATCACTTCCGTGTTCATTTTCTGACGTTCAGGATCCGTGATCTTGTACTTCGCGTAGCGCGCCTGAATCGCCTTCATCTGCGGCTGAATTTCCTGCATGCGCCGCATCGACACCACGCTCTTGTGACGCAGTGGGAACATCGCCAGGTTAATCAGGATGGTGAGGACGATGATCGACCAGCCCCAGCTGCCGACGTGGCCGTGGACCCAGCGCAGCGCGTCCAGCAACGGCGCCGCGAGCCACGCGAACATGCCGAAGTAGATGGCGCGGGTAAATTCCGGGTCGATGCTCCGCATGATGTCGAGGCGCTTGGGCCCGACGTAAAAGCGCACCCCGTCCGGCGCGGTCGGAAAGCGGACTGCGTACCCGACGTACGTGCCCACCACTGGGGGCGTCGATAGTGTCGGGATTTGAATGGGCTGATACTCCAATCGAACCGGGGTTGGCGGCTGCAGGACCGCGCTGATGAAGTAATGGTCGTCGACTCCAGCCCAGCGATACTGTCCTTCACGCACGACGCCGCTGCCCAACGCGGTCGCCGCTTCGCGCTCGACATCGCTCCCGGTGTGATAAATCGCCTGCGCCTTGTAGGTGTACGACGGGGACAGGAACGAGCCCGCCTGTTCCATCGCGATGCCGTCCGTCATCCCCGGACCCCACTCGATAAACGGATTCAGCACCGCGTCGCCCTGCTGCACGTGGACGGTGACGGTCACCACAAACGTGTTCGGGTCGAGTGCAAACACCTTCCGCGCGCGCAGACCTTCCGTGGTCTCCACGTCGAACGTGACCGTGTTGGCGTCCTGAGTCGTGCGATACAACGTGTCGTTGAGCCGTGACGTCACTGCGGGGTCCTCAACACGCAGCGCAAACGGCCGTGGCAGCGTCGGCGGAACCGAGGCCGGAATGAGGTCGATGGGTTCGCCCTGATCGTTCCTGAATTCCTTCAACACCCAATGGCGCAGCCGGCCACCACGATTGGTGAAGACCGCCCGCACCTTCGCTGTCTCGACAACGATGTCGCGTTCCACGGACTCGCCAACGACTGGCGCACTCAGGGGCACCGCGGTCGGAGCGCTCGCAGTGATGTTGCCTGGCCCAATGGCCTGGCCCAGCGACCTGACTGTTTCCACTGGAGCCGTGACGTTGGCGGCGAATCCCTCAGGCGGCTGGGGGGGGACGAACAGCGCCTGGTAGGCGAAGAGGACGAAGAACGAGAGGGAGATGGCGACGAGGACGCGGCGTTCCATTAGCAGGTCTAATTCTTTTTACGCGATGCCGCGAATCGTGGCCGAGCAGGTACCGGGTCGTGTCCGTGGCCACCAAAGGGTTGGCAGCGGCTCAAGCGCCGTGCCCCAAGCAACGTTCCGCGTGCGAAGCCGTGGCGGGCAATCGCCTCGGCGGTGTAATCGGCGCAGGTCGGCACAAACCGGCATGCACCGGTAAACCAGGGCGACAGCACGCATTTATACGCGCGAATCAGCGCCAGGGCGACGCGCGCGGCGGGCCCCGGCGGCACCTCCGACGCGGGCAGGGCGCGGTCCGACTGAGGGGCCGGCATTGCGGGCGCGCTCCAGGAGTCCGTTGAATTCACGCTCGAGACTGGGATATGGAGCATCAACAAATTCGCGACGTGGGACGACGACAATATCGAGGCCCGCACGCGGCTTGTGGCTCCGGAACAACTCGCGGGTCAGACGTTTGGCGCGATTACGAATCACGGCGCCGCCAATTTTGCGCGTCGCCGCAATTCCCAGACGTGCGTGCTCGCCAGCGTTGGGCCTGGCAAACATGGTCATGAATCGGCCGTTCACCTTGACGCCCAGGTTGTAGGCCGACTCGAAATCCGCCCGTCGCCGGATGTGCTCGGCCGGCCGGAACGTCTCGCCGCTGTGGCGAGGCATACGTCGCCTACCGTTCGTCCGACACCGTCAACCGCTTGCGGCCTTTGGCTCGACGGCGTTTGATAACCTGCTGTCCGTCCTTGGTGGCCATGCGGACGAGGAAGCCGTGTGTCTTGGCGCGACGCCGGTTATTAGGTTGAAACGTTCGAACACCCTTAGCCATGCTGATGAGCCCTTCAGGAAACCTCTGATTGTATACCAAGCGGCCGGGCTACAGC
>JACCSI010000414.1 GCA_013813075.1 Acidobacteriota bacterium
AATTCCGGCAATGCCAACGCTGGTCCACAACAGCAGATGTTGAGCGGCGCGGCGCGCGCTCCCCGTGGGTGCCTCACGAAATGCGGTGGCGACCGGCAGCGCCAAGAGCAGAAGTCCTGAAACAATCGGGCGGCCGGGCGAGGCTGACCCGCCCCACCAGATACGAAACGCGCCGACCGTGCCAAGAAGAGCAGCAAAGATGAGGACGACCTCGACCGCGCGGCGTCGCGACTCGCCGCCCTCGCGCCACATCGCCCAGAGGCCGGTCAAGGCAAGGATATAGACCGGAGCATAGGGCAGCAGTCCGTATTCCTGATCGAACAGCAGGCCGGGGGCGCCGAACACCAGATACCGGGGACTGGTCTGCACGAGCGCGCCGTACGGTGCCTGTGGCAGCGGGATTCCCCAAATCGCGTAGAAAAAATAAAACCACGCGGCAAGTGACAACCCGTATGGCACGGCGACGAGAGCGGCCTTCACCAGTGCGCCGGGAGCACGGGGAATGAATGCCCGGCCAAACGCCGCCATGACCAGCACGGCGGACATCGGCGCGTACTTCGTACTCAGCCACGGCAGTGCGGCAGCGGCCAGCCCGATGAACACCCAACGGCGAAGGCCGGGGGCGTTCGAGATGGCGATGAGCGTGAAGGCCGCCGTCACCACCAAGGCCGCCGGAATTTCGGGATAGACCGCAAACGCGTTGAACAGGAATGGTGAGGTAGCGGCCACCGCCGCCACCCCGAAGGTCGCAGCGCCGGCGGCGTGGGTCGCGCGCAGGACCACCGTCCACATCAGAGCGGCCGCGAGCCCCGCCATCATCACAAACGCGAACACCACCGCCCGATACCCGCCGGCGGCGTAGAGCGGCGCGATCAGGACCGGCATGCCGATGGGGTGGATGGAGTAAATCTCGAGGTCAGCACCGCGCGTCAGGTAGTGCGGGGCAAGGTCATTCGCGAAATACTCCTGGTAGTCCCGCTGCTTGTGGTTGTTTTCGATCTTCAAATCGCCGTCGCGCCACAAGCTTTGCGCAATGATCAAATAGTGCGGTTCATCGCCCGCGGGATAGAGCACCCCCCCGGTCAGCCGCCACGCGGCGGTACCGGCGAGCAGCGCTGCGCCGAGGCCAACCGCAGTGGTCATTTGTGCGACGTTGCGTCGCGACAACCAGTCGGCGCGCACCAGGCGCGACTGCCACAATACCCAAATCAACTGGAAGCCGATGACCAGCCAAATCACTGCGCGCACCGGGCCCGCCAGCATCTGCAACGCCGGAAGCCGGTCGGGCAGCACCGGCAGATAGGGCACCAGCAGCAGCCCCAGCCCGAAGAGCGGTAGCACCAGCGAGCCAAGCGGGGGGCGGGCGGCGCTCGCGGTCCGCCGGGGGACGGTGCGCCGGTCGAGCCACAGCAGACCGAGGGCACTCATCAGAGCGAAGCCTGCCAGGGCCGGCCAGGCAGGCAGCAGGGCGACCCGGACAGGGCCATCCGCTGTCAGAATCTGGTCCAGGACCGCCCGCGAGAAGTACAGCGCGAGCGCGGTGATGAGAACCGCCAACACGGGCGCAAATCGCATTGGCGGTCCAGTGTATCCCCTTCGAAGAGGACGCCGGCGTCGGCGTGGGCGCCCAAGCGTCGCCGCGACGACTGGTCCCGGAGGGCTATTTCTGCCTTCCCGCGACTCGTCGCCCCGAGGACCACGGCCATGCGTTGGCACGCAAGATTCTCATGCGGCAGGCAACTCTTTTGAGCGTGCCGGGCGCGGATGGTCCAACCTTCGTGCGATGTGGTAGGCTCTTGCCAGACTGCGCCATGCTGCTCCTAGGCATCCTTCTCCTCGTTCTTAGTGGCGTCGGCCTTATTGGGCCGACGGTCCTGGGGCGGATGATGCTGCGCTAACGCACCGAACTTCGATTCAATCGAAGGGCCATCATCCGAACCGGGTGGTGGCCCTTTAGCTTTTCAGGCGCGACGCCGATAACACTGGAGAACGCCATGACCATACTCACAGAACGCGACGAACCGGCCAAACGCCCCCAGCCGACACCTGAACGGGGTGCGCCCGCGAGCGCTGGTGCTCACGCCGAGCGCAAGAACCTGGCGGTGCGGGTGCTTGCACGTCCAGTCTCGTCCGACGCCGACGAACTGCGCGAAGACGGCTACGGACACGGCGTCTAGGCGGCTGGCGCGAGTCGAGGGCGGCTGTGACCGTACATGACGCACGTCACTGCCGCTGCCTGGTCGCGACGTATGTGGCAACCGCCGTGCCCACCGCCGCCACGCCCCCTGCCAGCACGATTGCGCGAAGCACTCTGAACAGGTTCGCCACCCACGCGATACCAAGGCCAAGCGCCGCCCACTGCACCCACCAGTGACCAGACCACGTCATCAGATTGATGACGACCAGCAGGGCCAGAATAAACGGCGCCATAAAGAGAAACTTTACCGCTCGAAACGTATGCACCACGGCGCGAGCACCTCGCAAGAATGTGACGTAACTCTTGGCGTGGCGGTTCAGAGGTCGCACCTGCTCGTCGAGTGGTTATTTTGCGATGCGAGCGACCTTGTCCAGCGCGAATCTGATGTCGTTATGGACAGCGTGTCGAGAAGGAACATGGAAGTTGCTTGTTGCGTCACCAGTCATGCGCGATCCAGCGTGAGCCTGATGTTCACGAAGTTGTACGGCGGCCAGGGCCCAGTGTATTTGAACGTTAACTTATCGTGCGCCGCGCCGAGCGCCTTGACGCGCGCGTCGAACTTGTCTTGGATGTCGCGGGTCACGAGCAACGCCGCATTCAGGATCATGCGATCGCCAATCGGCTTCTTGGCGCGTGCGGCGACCGAGACATCGCGCAGACGGGCGAAGATCTCACTGACGTAAAGTTTTGATTTGGCCTGCAACGCGGTATCGATCAGCCGGCCGTACTGCATGCGTGCAAAGTAGGTCGAGCCCTTCTGGACGGCAATCTCGTCCTTGAGGCGGTGGATGTCCTCGTTTTGTTCCTCGATCTCGCGAATGACGGCTTCGCGATCCCAGAGCACCTTCAACCCGAACTCGAGCTTGTTCTCCATCTTGTCGAGCACGTCGGAGAACGCTCGATGCGCCGACTTCAAAAATGCCGTCACCTCATCGCGCGTCCTGAACACTGTGCCAATCGACATGGGGAGAACGGTAAACTCGCGCATCACCGCTTCATTGACCCGCTGATGTGCCAGGACGTTGTCGCGCGTGGGATCGATGACGCCAGGCGGTACGTCCGAAACAATCGCCGAAAGGTCGTCGTATCGGACCGTATATACAGGCGACGGTTTCTTGCCGAGACCGATCGGCCCAAACGTCAGTGACCGATCCGAGCGAACGATGCAGTACACGTAGCGACCCTTCCCGGGAAGGTCGGGGCCCCCGGCGGGCACGTCTGACAGGTCGCGGACCTTCGCCCGCCCCGCCAAAAGCGGCGTTGAGGTCTTGGCGGTCGCTCTTGCCTTGGCCGCCTTGGAGCCCTGCGCTGCCTTCGTGATTTTCTTAGCCATGTCTGACTCTGTCCGACTGTTGTCGGCGGTCCGATTCAGGCCGATACTGTGGTGACCTGGTCCGGGCGCGGACAGGAATCGTGAGGGTGAACGTCGACCCTTCACCCAACTGACTTTCGACGTCGATATCGCCGCCCAACATGCGCGCCAGCCGGCGCGAGATTGCCAGACCCAGACCGGTCCCGCCCTGGGGACGCGCGATGACGCGTTTCGCCTGCTGAAACGGCTCGAAGATGCGCTGGTGATCCTCGGGCGCAATGCCGACGCCGGAGTCGCGAACCCGGAGCTTCAAACGCCCGCCCGGCTGCTGGTGCTGAGCGAGAATCTCGACGACGCCGTTCTTGGTGTATTTGAGCGCGTTACTGAGGAGGTTGACGAGGATCTGCTTCAACTTCTGGCGATCGCTCCTCAGGCGCGGCAGGTCGGACGGCAACACGACGTTCACCGTCGCGGTGCTTTGCGCGATGACGCCCTGCAATTCTTCCATCACCTCGCGGATGACGTCGTCGACCGGGAACTGTGAAATCTGCAGCGGCATGCGGCCGGCCTCGATGCGCTCGATATCGAGCACGTCGTTGATCAGCGTGGCGAGATGCCTGCTGTTGGCGTCGATGCGCTGGACGGTGCGCGACTGCTCTTCGGAGAGTTGCCCGTAGAAGTTTCCCATCAGCATCAGGGAGTAGCCGAGAATGGCGTTCAGCGGCGTCCGAAACTCGTGGGAGACGTTGGCGAGAAACTGCGACTTGGCCGCCGACCCCTGTTCCAGCGCCAGCGCCTGGCGGCGCAGCAGCTCATTCTGATGCGCCAATTCCGCCGTGGCTTCGCGTACTCGGACCTCGAGCTGCGCCGACGCCTTCTGTAACTCTTCGTACAAACGCTCGCGCTCGATGATTTCCGTCTGGTCGTGCAACACCGTCACGACGCCCGTCAATTCACTCGGCCCTGCCATCATGCTGCCGGCAAACGCCTCCATCGGCACGGCGCGGCCGGTGGCCGGTTCCGTGATGATCAGCCGCTCGCGCCATCGCTGCTGACCGCCCGACAGGCCGGCTTGGAGCATCAGTTCTGAGACGAACGATGAAAACTGGGCAACGTTCGCTTGCGTCCTGCCCAGTGTGTCCCTGGCGCTGCCGTCACGCGCGGTGAAATATTTCTCCGCCGGCGCATTGGTCATCAGAATGTCACCCGCTGGATCCGTCACGATGATCGGGTCGCCGACCGAATCGACGAGGAGGTCGAGCCGGTTGCGCTCGGTGCGCATCCGCGCCTCTGCCTGGATCAGGCGGCGGTAGTTGTCTTCAAGCTCCTGACGCGCGCGGCCCAGGTCGGTGACGTTTCGAAGGACCGACACCACCGCGGAGATGTCGCGCTCGAGGGTCGTGCGCGACGTCAGCAGCTCGAACAGCAGGTCCGAGCCGTCTTCGGGATCGACCAGGACGACTTCGCGCGCGACCGGGAGCGTCTCTTCCACCAGTCGGCCAGCCAATGCGGACGAGAAAAACCGGATATTGATCTCGACGGCGCGGCGCCGCCCCTCGTTGTCCTCGGGGCGGATGGCAAACAGCTGCTCGGCCCGGAGGTTGCTAATAATCAGCTTGCCGCCGTCATCGGTGAGCAGGATCGGGTCGGTGACGGCGTTGATGATGCTGTACAGCAGGTGCCGCTCGGGGTCGACTCCCGAATCTGCGGTGCCATGTCGCAGTCGCATGGACTGAAATTTTTCTCCGAGTCGCTCCACAAACCACAATACGCCCGCGTCGACCTCGGCTTCGTCGCTTTCGAGCAGCAGCACACCCACCGGCGGCTGCTGGCGGTCGGGTCGTAACGGTACCGCGTAGAACGAGACGCTTTCGAGCGGGGTCTGCGGCTGGCGCGGACCCGGACGGAAATGCACCGGCCGCCCGGTCCAGGTGGCAGCGACCAGCGGGTCACGACGATCGTCGAGGTCGAGAACGAACTCGCCAGTCCGCGCGGCCGAGATGCCGACCGCAGCAATTCCCCTCAGTCGACCGTGGTCCGCGGCCGCGATGGCCAGCAGCGCGCGCCTCGGTGCGACTTGACGTCCCAGCCATTCGAGCCCGCCTTGCGCGCAGCTCGCTGCGTCGACACTGCTCAGC
>JACCSI010000417.1 GCA_013813075.1 Acidobacteriota bacterium
AGCGGACGCTCACCGCGACGTCCGTGCCCCGCGGCACCTACTACGTTCGTGTCCGCGCCATCGACGAAACTGGGGCGGTCGGACCTGCGTCCAACGAGATCGCGGTCGTCGTTGACGGGGCCACGAAAACGTGCGACGGGCCACCCGTGCGTCCCAACAATTTCAACGTCAACGTGTCGCAAGAAACCGGCGTCGCCTTTGGATGGCTTCGGCCAACCGACGAGTGCATTCCCAAGTCGTACATCTGCGTGGTGGGAAGTGCGCCGGGCTTGAGCGACCTGGCCGCGTTTTCTTTGGCGCCGGGCTTCGGCTTCTCCTACGATGTCCCGCCTGGAACGTATTTCGTACGATTGATCGCCGTCAACGAATTCGGGCAGAGCCCGGAGTCGAACGAGGTGGTCGTGGTCTGGGGCTGCAGCACGCCGCCGAGCGCGCCGCAAGCATTGACCGCCGCCGTTAGTAACTCGACGCTCACGCTGTCGTGGACCAGACCGGTGGTCGGGTGCATTCCGAGTGCGTACGAGTTGCAGGTTGGCACCGCCCCGGGCTTGAGCAATCTCGGGACCTATCGTCTTGGTGCGACCCTCGGCTTCGTCGCCAACGCCCCGAGCGGCACGTATTTCATGCGCGTGGTCGGACGGAACGCGATTGGCGCAGGCGCACCCTCTAACGAAATCCGGGTGGTCGTGCCGTAAGTGCGCCGCCATTACCAAAGTTGTTGCGCGAACATCGACGGCGCGACGACTTGTGAATAGCTCCTGGCGCCCGACCGGCGCGCGGATGAGGCACGGCACGTGGGCCTCGAATCGCGCGGGTCGGGTCGCGGGCAGCCAGGCAGGCGCGTCCGTCAGCTTAAAATGAAGTCCGCTAGAATGGGCCCGTGAGCCTGCCGATAGTACAAATTTTCAAACAGTCTTTGTGGGCGTGGTGGAACGACAACGCACTGCGGCTCGGCGCGTCACTTTCGTTTTACACGCTGTTCGCCATCGCACCAATTCTCCTCGTCGCTATCTCGATTTCCGGTCTGGTCTTTGGTCCAGAGGCGGTACACGCCGAACTGGTCGGGCAAATGGACGGTCTGGTCGGGCGCGACGGCGCGCAAGCGGTGCAGGCGCTGCTTGAAGGGGCGAGTCAACGCCCATCGGGCGTATTTGCAACCGTTGTGGGCAGCATCACTTTCATTCTGGCCGCCACCGGTGCATTCCTGGAACTTCAGTCTGCGCTGAATGCTATCTGGCGCGTCGCGCCCAATCCGAGCGCCAACCTGAGCGCCTATGTCATCGATCGCCTGCGCTCTTTCGGCATCGTCGTGGCTATCGGATTTTTGCTGATGGTGTCGCTGGTCCTCAGCGCCGGGCTGTCTGCAGCGAATAGCTGGCTTGACCGTCGCGCCCCAGGCTGGCCTGTGCTGTGGCAAGCGGTCAACCTCGCGGTGTCGTTTTTCATCACGACCGCGCTCTTTGCGCTCCTCTTTCGCTTCTTGCCGGACGTCAAACTCGAGTGGCGTCACGTCGCGACCGGATCGATGGTCACCGCCGTCCTGTTCAATACCGGAAAATATTTGATTGGTCTGTACCTCGGTCAGAGCACGGTCGCCTCGTCGTACGGCGCGGCCGCGTCCGTGATTCTGCTGTTGCTGTGGGTCTACTACTCGTCGCAGATCCTTCTCTTCGGCGCAGAGTTCACGCGCATTTATTCGGCGGCGGCGGGCGAGCGACCGCAACCCGAAGAATTTGCCAAGCGTGATCCCAAGGCTGCTGTGAAAGCGACATAACCCGCGCTGGCGGTCCGGTGTCCGCGACTGGCGGCATCGCAGGCGTAGTAATATCCCCACGCTTCACTGCAGACTCAGCCTCACGGAGACTGCTTTATGAACGTGCAGGACCATGCCGTTGTCGTCGGGATCAGCAAATACGGTTCTCTAAAACCCGCCCTCGAAGGGCCGGAGCGGGACGCGAAGGCGTTTGCCGATTGGCTGGAGTCGCCACAGGGCGGGGCCGTGCCGCCCAGCAACGTCACGCGGGTCCTCTCGTCCAAGTTCGACCAGCACGACGCGAATCGCGGCAACGACGCCTTCCTGTTCGAGCCGACACTCTCGTCAATGACCGCCGCCTTCGCACGGTTGATGGCCTTGACCGCGAGAAACTCGTCCAAGGTGCCGCGCGTCGGGCGCCGTCTGTACATTTACCTCTCGGGACACGGCATCACGCCGCGGGTGGATCCGGTCACCTCCACCAACCAGTCGGCGTTGCTGCCGGCGAACTCCATGGAAGATGTGAACCTGGACGGTGTTTCGGGACACGCCTACGCCGAGTGGTTCCGGTTGTCGCACGCCTTCGCCGAAATCGTGATGTTCATGGACTGTTGCCGAACGGACAGGCCGGACGTCGCCCCGCCGCCGATCACGGCGCCGATTGTCCAGGGCGGACGCCCCGACGACGTGCTGGTGTTCTACGGGTGGGCGACGCGGTGGGATACCCGTGCCTGGGAGCAAGTGCTCGGCACCCCCCCGAGCAAACGCGGGGTGTTCACCTTCGCGTTGATGGAGGCCCTGACCACCGGTCAGACCGATGCGCAAGGGAGGCTGACACCGCAAGGCATCGTCGGCCACGTCAACATCCGTGTCCCGCAACTGAGGCAGAACGATGTACGACAGTTGCCGCAGTTCTTCCCTCCCAATCCGGATGGGCGCATCGTCATTGCCTCTCGGGCGACCGCGCCACCAGAACCCAACACCACGATCACCTTCGCGCCGCCGCTGTTCGGCCAGCAATTCGACCTGCAGGACGGCTCGACATTCGCAACGCTTCTCTCACGCACGGCCAGCGCAGCGCCGTGGGCACTGGCGCTCAATCCCGGTACGTACGTGATTACGCGAGCGGGTGGGCGCGATACCCCGCTCATCGTCCGACCAGGCGGCACCGTGAAGGAGCATCTGGATGACTGATCCGAACGCCGTCCGGTTGATCGCACAGGCCGAAATTCCCACGGTCGAGGTGACGATTCTGGATTCGCGACTTCAGGTTGTCCACGGCGATGTCGGCGAGGTCGACGTCTCTCTGCCACCGGGAACGTACGTGCTGCAGTACCGCATGGGGACCAGTGTCACCGAGGTTCCCGTTGTTCTCCGGCCCGGTGTCGAAAGAGTCACCGTGCCTGCACCGACCTTGTCAACGCGCACCCCGGCGCCGCTGGCTGGCAGCCCCTCCGGCGATCGTTATGGGGCTTTCGCACGCGAACGAAGCCGGGAGGTCCACGAGCGTCACGCGCAAGGGGGGCAACTCTTTGTCTTCGTCCGACGCGCGACCAAAGACATGGAGGTCCAAGCCTCGACCGACTCGTTGTTCGACGTCCGCCTTCTCGACGCACAGATGAACGTCGTCGTCGACCTGCGGCGCGCCGGACAGCGCTCCGACGACTCCACCGCCATCGCATGCAACGTCGAACTCGCTCCCGGTAGCTATGTGCTGCGATATACGGGTGGTGCCTCGGACCTGCTCGAGCAGACGGTCGTCGTGAGCCCCGGGTGGCAAACATTGATCTTTGCATCGTCCCGGCGTTCCGAATCCGACCCGCTCGAACTGCTCCCGAGCTTTGCGGATGCCGCGTTGTTCGTCGCTCCGCAGGGCGACGGCTTCGACCCGAGTGACCGGCAAAACGTCAAATCCGAATCGGCGCGACTGGCGCTGGCCGGCAGCTGCCGGGTAGGCCCCGAGGGGAGACTGCGCGATGTGGCCAGCCAGGCCTCGCAGATCCGCGCCAGTGTGCCTGCGGCGCAGGCCGACAAGGCACTACGCAGCCATTTTCAGAATCCGATGCTCGGCATCTACGGGGCACACCTTCTGCTGCTCAACGCGACGCCGAACTGGGAGGTGATCCGCGATATCGTCTCCGTACTCGAGAGCCTAGTCGGCAAGCATCCAGATGTCGTCGCGCTGACGATGCAGGAGGAGCTCCACGATGCGGCAGGCGACGCGTTCTATGAGCTGCCGCCGATGCTGCGCAACAGTTGGACCTTGGTCATCGCAAACAGCGCGGTCCGGCCGAGGCTGGTGCCCGCCAATGCATACGCGGCGCGCATCGCCAAACGGGTGAGGGGCTCGGGAGTGTGGCTGACGTGGCGCCCACCGACCGCGGAAGACTCGACGGTGTTCCGGCTCTCAGAAGCGCTGCCAGCCGCGCCGACTGATGACGAGATCCGGCGGGGCATGGCGCTCCTGCACGCCTACGTTCTCGAGACGGAGCGGGCGCTGGGTCGCGCCAGATTCGTCAAGAAGGTGGTGGCGGATCGCAACCTCACGGACACGCAGCGCGCGCTGCTCGGCTACGTCATCGGGGCGGTCCTCCAGAACAAAACGTTTCAGAAGTTCAATCGGCCCGATGGGGTGATCGGCAAAGCGTCGGCCTACGTCGTCGACGTGCTCCAGCACTATGCGTGGGCCGACCGGCTGACAGGTGGCTTGCGCGCCGATGCGCTGGTTGGCGACCACTTCGCGCCAGAGCGCCTGGTCCTTGCGCTCGGCGTTCCCGCCGCGGCGCTGAACCAGGCGATCGTGACATTGGCGCAGAAACTCCGCGACACGACGGTTGCGGCGAAAGCCGAACGACAGAGCTAACCGTGTTCGCCGGTGGCACCCGCGGCTGCATACCTCACCGTGCGGCGTCCGCAGACCCGATGACGTTCCGAGTCAGTCCGTCGCGCGCTCGGAGGCAACCGGATAGTTCCGAGGATCGCCGATGAACTGCTTGTCCTTTGCGGACAGCACCTCGTTCGGCTTCGAGCTGAATCCGTCGGTCGTCCAGCTCTTTGGGATGCTGTAAAGCATGATCGAGAGCTTGTCTACTTTCGTGGCGTTGACCTGGTCGCGATCGTAGGTCGCAAACATGTTGTGATCGACGGTCTGCTGGTCCCAACTGTTTGGCGGCTGCCCAAGATCTCGATAGACGTTCGGCTTATTCCACTTGATGCCGCCCTGGGGATTCTGATGCTCGTGGATCATGCCGAGCGTATGCCCGAACTCATGGAGAATGACCCCTTCGTCCTGCCAGCCCAGATTCATCGTCGGTTGACTGCGTGGGATCGATTCGCAGTCCAGGCCGATATACGACCACGCGCCATCGTTGTCGTCGAAAGTGATCCGGATCTGCGGGTTGGCATTGTTCACGAAATCGAATTTGACGTTGCCATGGGCACTCCATTGCGGCGCATGCCGGCGAACCAGTTCGTGCTGCTCCTCCACGCCGTCGAGAAACGCGACCCTGAGCGTGATGCCGTTGCGCCACAGCTTTGCGCGCTCGAACGCGGCTCTTGGGACCGCATTGTCGATCGGCACCGGGGGCGGCCCCGTGCGTAGGTCTCTGGGCAGAATGCGGTCGTAGCAGACTCGTAGATCTTTCGGCATGACACGTCCTCTCTAGTGGATTTAGTGGTCCAACTAACCCTCACTTACCTCCGCGGCGACAACTTCTTGACTTGCGATTCGCTGACGTCAACCCGCGCCTGGTCCTGGATACGACCCAACTCTCGATCGCGGTCAGCGATGGTCTTCGCCCCGGATAAGGCCTCTGGCGCCGCGACATCGGCTTGGTGCTCTTCGTAGAGCTCGAACCATGGCAGGCCATGCGCCGTGTAGGTCGAGGCGTCGATGGGCGTCGGGGGCGGTTCGTCTCCGGTCATCTGCCGAAACATCTCGCTGTTGACAATATGGACGGTCGCCATTCCTGCAATTTGCCTTTCCCAGGCGTCGACGCCGTGCGGATCGGGGTAAATTTTCTGCGTGATCTGCCCTCCCGCCCCAATACCCATGCGCGGAGCGACCGGGCGTCGCGACGATGGCGGACCCGCGGGTCGACTCGGTCGCTCGAGGACCGATTCCGGTTTCGGGCGCCATACTCCGATTTGTATGCCCCCATGCTCCTCGCGACCGGTGATCGCGCTTTCTACCGAATACCCTTCCCCAAGCGGCATCGCGACGAACTGTCGGACTATGCCGGGCCCGGCATTGATGCCGTCCAGCCACATTTGTTGCGGGCACACCACGTAATCCTGAGGGTCGGCACTCAATTGATCGCCGACGACGCCGCCGGATACGGCACTGATATTGCCCACCGCCACACGGACCGCGAGCGGAGGCCAGTCGTTGTCAAATCCAATCCACAGGGCTTCGCGCTGATACATCGGGATGACAAACGAATTCTCACCGCGCCACGGCTCCGGCATTCCGCGTGCGTTGTCGCTGGGGGCCACGATCGGGAACACACCCAAGCCAGGCGGAAGACGGTACGACCGTCCATCGTCAGGAATTCGGAGCGTCCGTTGAAAACTGATGTGGAGCCGTCCCTCAATCACGAGACGGTCGTGCTGCACGTCCACTCGCATCATGCTTTAGCCTTGGACGGATTCGCCGCGCGGCGGCAGTGTATCGCCTTCATGGATTGGCTTCAACGTGTTTGCCTCGGACATGTGCGGCGGGCGCCAGGACGGCTTGCGCCTTGCGGTGATCCCGGCGCGAAACCGAGAGAATGATCGCGGTGTCGCGAGTATCCTCGGTGGGCGGAG
>JACCSI010000438.1 GCA_013813075.1 Acidobacteriota bacterium
TCGTGGTACTGGCCGTCGTACAGCACGACGCGGAAGTCGACGACTGGATACCCCGCCAGATAACCGCGCAATCGTGACTCCTGGATCCCTTTCTCGACCGCGGGGATGAACTGCCGCGGAATCGAGCCGCCAAAGATTTCGTCAACGAACTCGAATTCGCTGCCGCGTGGCAGCGGTTCGAGACGAATCTTGCAATCGCCAAATTGCCCATGCCCACCGGTCTGTTTCTTGTGGCGACCGTGGGCTTCGGCCCGTGCGGTAATCGTTTCCCGGTACGGGATCCGCGGCGGCTTCAAATTCACCTCGACGCCGAACCGCCGTTTCAGCTTCGCAACGGTCACCTCAATATGGAGTTGGCCCTGGCCGGCCAGGAGCAGCTCGTGGGTCTGAGGATCACGGGCGTAGCGAATCGTCGGATCTTCCTCCTCGAGTCGATGCATCGACTGGTTGATCTTGTCCTCGTCGCCGCGGCTCTTCGGCTCGATGGCATAGGCGAGCACCGGCTCCGGGAAGGCCAGCGGCGCGAACGTCAACCCGGCGGCTTTGTCGGCGATGGCGTCATTGGTGCGAGTGTCCTTGAGTTTGGCGACGGCGCCGATGTCGCCAGCCCTGATCTCCGGAACGTTGGTCTGCGTTTTGCCCTGCATCTCGATCAGGTGCCCAAGGCGCTCCTGAGTACCCTGCGTGGCGTTCTGCACCGCAGAATCCGCCTTCAGACAGCCTTGGAAGACACGAAACATCGTGATCCGGCCGGCAAACTGGTCAGCAACCGTCTTCCATACCAGCGCGGCATACGGCGCCTTGTCATCGGCCGGCCGCGACACCTCGTTCCCGGCCGCGTCAAGTGCGCGGAACGGTCGGTCGGCAGGGGACGGCGCATAGTTGACGAGCGCGTCGAGCAGCGGCTGCGCAGCGATGTTCGCAAGACCTGATGCGCATACCAGCGGAAACACTTTAGCCGCCTGCGTGGCAAGCTTGAGACCGGCGACGAGTTCGTCCTGTGTCAGCGTGCCCGCATCGAAGAACTTCTCCATCAGCCGCTCGTCAGCTTCGGCGACCATCTCGATGAGCGCCTCCCTCGCCGCCGCTGCCGTCTCCGCCAGGTCCGCCGGAACGGCACCTTCGGTCATCTTGCCGGAGCCGTCGGTCTCGAAGGTGTACGCCTTCATGGCCACGAGATCGACGACGCCCCGAAAGGCCTTCTCGTCGCCAATCGGCAGCTGTATCGGGATGACGGTGCGGCCGCAGGACTGGCGCAGCGAGACGAGCGAACGCTCGAGCGACGCACGCTCGCGATCCATGCGGTTGAGCACAACGACGCGAGGCAGGTCGAGCTCGTGCGCGGCGTTCCACGATTTTTCCGTCTGCACTTCGACGCCGGCGACGGCGTCAACGACGACTAGCGCCGCATCGGCGACGCGCATGGCGGCGCGAGCGTCGCTGAAGAAATTGCCGAAGCCGGGCGTGTCGATCAGGTTGATTTTGGTCTTGTTCCACTCGGCATACGCCAGACTCGCGGCGAGGGTGTGCCTGCGGGCGATTTCTTCGTCGTCGTAGTCGGTGACGGTGTTGCCTTCGTCAACCTTTCCCAGTCGGTTGACCATGCCCGAGGCAAACAGCAGGGCCGAAACGAGCTGCGTCTTGCCGCATCCTCCGTGGCCAACTACAGCCACATTGCGAATGCTGGCGGCATCGTAGACCTTCATGGCGATACCCTCCCGCGGCGAATTAATGCGCTACAGGCGCATCATACACATCACGGCAGAGGGGCGCTACGGCGCCGCCCCGCGCCGCGGAACCGGTGCGATGAAGGGTGCGTGGGCCGACAGGGTGAACCCCTGCCAAAGGTGGTCGCCGTCGGCGATGCCTATTCGTAGCGCAGCGCGTCGATCGGGTCCAGGCGCGCGGCGCGCCACGCCGGGACAATGCCGAAGAAAATTCCCACCGAGGCGGAGAACCCCAGCCCCAACGCGAAAGACGACAGCGGCAACGACACGGGGAAGCCGGATGCCAGGCTCACCACCAGGCCGATGAAACTGCCACAGGCGATACCGATGACCCCCCCGACGCAGGTGAGCACCACGGCTTCAATCAGGAACTGCAATAGAATTTCCTGCTTGCGTGCGCCGATGGCCTTGCGCACGCCGATCTCGCGCGTCCGCTCCGTGACCGAGATGGTCATGATGGCCATGACGCCAATGCCGCCCACCATCAGGGCAATCGAGGAGATGACCACCAGCGACAGGAGGATCGCCTGGGAAATTTGCTCCCACAGCTTGAGCGCGGCATCCTGGGTGATGATGTCGAAGTCGTTGGCTTTGTCGAGCGTCAGATCGTGCCGGATGCGCATGATCTCTTCGACTTCGCGCAACAACTGATCGCGGGTTGCGCCCTGGTGGGGAACGACCGCGATCATGGCCGCCGGCCCGCCGCCGAACGGGCCGCCGACGCGGCGAACTTCCGAGCCGAACTGTTTGCGGAACGTCGTGTACGGAATAATCGCGAAGTCGTCCTGGCCGACGCTCATGCCGCCAATGCCTGGGCGCTTGCCGATGACCCCGATGATCGTGTATTCGATTGCGCCGAGGCGGACCTTCTTGCCAATGGGATCGATGCGCTTCTGCTCGAACAGCGATTCGTAGGGCCCGTAGCCGATGACGGCGAGCGCCTTGCGCCGCTGGACTTCGGCCTCCGTGAACGTGCGTCCGGCAATAATGGCCGCAAAGTTGACGTCGACGAAGTGGTCGGTCGTGCCCATGATGGACAACGCCTTCGTCCGGTCGCCACGATAGAAAAGCCGTTCCATGGTCGGCTGCCCGGGGCCGGCCCCGAGCCAGATGTCGACGATGCCCACGGACGGGGCCAACCGCTTGATCGCTTCCGAGTCCTGGACGGTGATATTGGGTCGGCGCGCCATCTCGATGAACGACGCCCCGGATGACAAGCTGAGCGCGCTGAACTTGGCCACGAAGATGGTGTTGGGTCCGAGCGACTTCATCGTGTCCTGCATCGACTGGTCGAAGCCGCGTATGAGCGCCGTCATGCCGACGATCGAGGTGATGCCGATGACGATGCCGAGGACCGTCAACGCGGAGCGCATCTTGTTGACCCTCAACGTGTCAAAGGCCATGACGGCGGTTTCCTTGAAGAGTGCGAACCGCGCGATGAATTGGGACATATAAACCCGCGCTACTCGCGTCTCAGGGCCTCGATCGGGTCCAGCATCGACGCACGCCGTGCCGGATACCAGCCGAAGAACAAGCCCACCATGCCAGTGATGACGACGCCGATGATGACCGACCACGACTGCACCGTTGCGGGCAGCGGCGTGGTCGCGGCGATGGCGGCGGCGGCCAGCGCGCCAATGGC
>JACCSI010000451.1 GCA_013813075.1 Acidobacteriota bacterium
GCGCTCGAAGACGCCGCGCTCGAGTCCGGCGCCCGCCTGCTGTATTGCATGCCCAGCGTGCAGAATCCCACCGCGCGCGTCATGTCGAACAAGCGCCGACAGGACATCGTTCGCATCGCCGAACGCCTCAACCTGCTCATCGTCGAGGACGATGCCTACGGGTTCCTGGTTCAAGGGCACCTTCCGCTGTGTCACTGGGCGGCGGATCGCACGTTCTACCTGACGAGCATGCGAAGAGCCTCGTCCCGGGTCTCCGCGTCGGCGTGCTGCGCGCGCCGCCTGGATGGATTGATCGCGTCACCGGTGCAGTCTTCGCCACGGCGGTGATGGGAACGCCGCTGAATATTGCCGCCGCCGCCGCGTGGATTCAGGACGGCACGGCCGACAGGGTCATTGCGTGGAAGCGACAGGAGATCAAGGCGCGTCAGCAACTGGCGCGTACCGTCCTCGGCGATGTGGTCACCGGCGTGCCGGAGAGTCAGCACGCGTGGCTGCAATTACCATCGCGGTGGCCGGCGGACGATTTCGTACGGGAGGCGCGACAGCGCGGAGTGCTGGTCACCCCCGGCCGCGAATTCGCCGTCGCCCGCCACGACACGCCCAACGCGGTTCGGATTTCGCTCGGCCCGCCCGCGGAGCGCGAGTCCTTGAGAAAGGCACTCACGACGCTCGGGGATATTCTGGCTGATGCGCCGCAAGCGTTTGGGATGACCGTCTAACGGCAGCCGGCGTGCGGGCTACGGCCGCACGATGTCGCTCGGCCGTGCGACCAGCGCGTTGATGTCCGGCGGCTGTTCATCTTTGGGCAGCGACAGAAAGTATTCGATCACCGGTTTGTCATCGCGCAGCACCGTCCCGTCGCCGGCCCATCGAGCCAGTTCGGGCGGACCGCCCGCGTAGGTGCGCACTATCTGCTCGAAGTCCCAGTCGAAGAGCGCGCGCAGTTGAGGATCGGTTCGGCGTTGGTGGTAATTCGCGCGGCTGAACTCGAACGGTTTCTTGCTCCCCAGCATCAAGGTGCCGTCGGCCCAGAGCGTCGTGTGCGGAAAAACCGAGAGAAAGGTGCGAAGGATCATTCCGTACACGGCGCCTTCGCCGCCATTCCATTGCAGCGCCAGGCCGTCGTCTTTCAGCGCATTGCGGACCAGTTCGAAGTACTCGCGGGAATAAAGCGCGCCGGCACCGGCATGGCGCGGCAGAATGATGTCCGCCGTGATGATGTCGTATTTCTTCCTCGTCGTAAGAAGGTAGTTGCGCCCGTCGTCGACGCGCAGCGTGACGTTGGGACGCGTCAGCACGTCGAAGTTGATGTGACTGAAAAACGAGGCGCCGCCGACGACCGCGCCCGACAGTTCGACCACATCGACGGTGATTCCCGGGTATTGCGCCACGGCCCCGGCGGTGGCGCCCCCGCCCAGCCCGACGACCAGCGCGTCCTTCGGGTTGTGGTGCAGGAGAGCGGGAAAGGCGCCGAGGCGCTGGTGGACGAACGTCATCTGCCGCTGGTCGCTGGCCTGATGCATCCCGTCCAGATACATGATGCGGTTGGGCCGTCCCCCTCGTCCGGCGTCATGAATCGCCACGGTGGTTTGCACGCCCTCCTGGCGCCACAGCACGCGCTCCTGGCGATGGGCGGTCTCAGTAGTGACGTCGTACGGGTTCGCCGCGTTGAGCGCGGCCATAACGAATGCGATCGGCCCGACGACCGCCATGAAGCCGGCGAAGTTCGGTCGATCTCGCCACTGCGAAAGCGCCAGCATCAGGCTCGACAGGGCGGCCAGGGCGGCCGTCGCGATCAGACTGCCGCGGCTGCCAAGGATCGGCAGCAGCACGAACCCGCCGGCCACCGATCCGGCAATCGCGCCGCACAGGTTCAGTGAGTAAAAGACACCGATACGGCGGGGCGTTCCTTCTCCGCCCCCCGCCCAGAGCGATAGGCCGATTGGAAAAGCGAAGCCAAGGAGGAGCGTGGTCGGCAACATCGCCAATGCGCTTGCCACGATGATCGGGCCGAGATATTGGTCGAGTCCCAGGCTCGAGGCCAGGGGACCCACCGATGCCGTCGCGGGCCCGGCGTAGCGCAGGGCGTTCAGCGACAGCACGGCGGCGAGCGCAATCAGCAACTGGATCACGGTCAGTACCGCGAGCCAGTCGCGGCGACGGCGCAGCAGTGGTGCCGCCACCGCGCTGCCGAGGGCGATGCCGCACAGCACGGCAGCCAGCATGATCGTGAACGCATAGGCTGTCGGGCGCAGCATCATGACCAGCATGCGGAACCAGACGATCTCGAGCGCCAGCGACAGCATGCCCGAGAGCACGAAGGTCCACAGCACGCAGCGGCGCTGCGTGGCGGTGAGCGGGCCGTGGTCATGCGAGTGTGACGCGGCGTGAGCGGACGGCGTCGGCGCAGGCGTACCACTCGGCCCGTCCGCGGGGCTCCATTGCAGACCGCGCGAGGCCGCCACGGCGACGATGCCGATGATGACGTTGATTGCCGCGGCAACCTGGAACGACCGAGTCAGTCCAATCTCGGCGACCAGGTAGAACCCCGCGATCAGCGCGCCCGCAATAGCGCCCGCGGTGTTGATGGCGTACAGCATGCCGACCTTCGCGCCGACGGCCTTGTCGCCACCGAGCGCCGACCGCATGACGACCGGCAAGGTGGCGCCCATTAACGTCGTCGGGACGATCAGTACGGCGAAGGACGCCGCAAACCGCGCCGCCGTCATGAAGACCACCGACGGGGGCAGCGACGGTGAAACGATGACCCACGCGCTCTTGATGGCCGCCATGACCAGAGGAGTGGCAAGCGCGCTCAGCCCGACCCCGATTTCGATCAGACCGAACGTCAGAAGCGGCGATCGCAGGCGCCCGGCGACTCGACCGGCGACCAGGCTCCCCAGCGCGAGGCCGGCCATGAAGCTTGCCAGCACCGTACTTGCGGCGTACACCGTCACGCCAAACACCAGGGCGAGCATGCGCAGCCACATCACCTGATAGATCAGGGCGCACACGCCGGAAAAGAAGAAGAGTGTCGAGAGAAGCGGCAGGAGCCAACGCGGCAAAGGTGTGTCCAGGCTTACCTCGGCGGATATCGTGCCGCGAGGTAGTCGATGAGCGGGTCTTTATCGGCCGCAGGCACGTCCGCGCCCCAGCGCATCATCTTCTCCACGCTGCGCACCCAGCCCGCTCGCGCGAGACGCTGCGACTCGATGATGTCGTCCTCGTGACACGAGAGACAGGCCCGCTTGTAAATGGCTTCGCTACCCGATGTCGCGACGATGTGTGACGACACCGGCTTCTGGGCGAAATGTGCGGCGAGGTAATCGAGCATGGGCTCACGCTCCGCGGCCTCGACAGTGGCGCCCCAGCGGACCATCTTATCGACCGACCGCATCCATCCGGTGCGCGTGAGACGTTGCTGCACGATCAGATCCGGCTCGTGACAGCTCAGGCAG
>JACCSI010000469.1 GCA_013813075.1 Acidobacteriota bacterium
CGTGTCGGTGCCGCGTCGAGCGGGTGATCGACGTGTCGCGCGGTGGTGTCGGCGTCAGACTTTCCATCATCCGCGGAGCGCGACGCGTCACGTGGATTGGTGCGCGGCGAAGCGACCATTCCGGCAAGCTCCTGTTCGATCGTGGCGCGATAACCACCCGCCTCATCGAGCTGGCGGATCAAGCCGATGGCGCGGGCGCGCAGCCGAGTGCCCATGTCGTCGAAATCGCTCTTGGAGATTTTTCCCATCGCGCTGTCGAATTCGAGTTCCTTGATGGAACGCAGCACCAGTGTCTTCTCGCGCTCGATCGCCGCGCGCGTCCGCCCGACAATGAGCGGCCCGGCGTCGATGGTTTCGGGAGCGACCAACGGTATTAAAAAGCGATAGGCGCCCAGCGCGACGAAGCTGGCGGCCACGACGGTCAGGCTCAACACAATGATTGAGGCGGGGGGCTGCCCGGCCGCCACCAGCACGACGCCTGTGGCCGAGAGCATGCCGGCGAGCAGAAAGAATTGCCAGGGACGCAGCCCGGGATCGTCAATCGAGGTCGCGGAGCTCATCATCCAGCCTCGACCCCAGAGCGGCGTCTTCGGACGGCGTCGCACCGGCCGCCAGGGCATCGGCGTCACTGCGACGCGACCACCGGACTGCCACAAAACCCGCCAGCAGCAGTCCGGACATACCGGCGCCGTAAGGGACCATCCACGACAGTTTCCCGACGCCTTCGTTCGGCGGCTCAATCAGCACGTGCAGGCCGCCCTGCTGGTCGATGTAGTGCTGAAGAATCGCGGCTTCCGACTTCCCCTCGTTCAACATGGCCTGCACGTTTTGCCGCTCGAGCGCGCACATGCCGCACGCACAACTCCCGACGGGCAGGCGCGGACACCCACACCAGCAAGCCAGCTTGCTGGTCACCGCCTTCTCGGCGGCGGTCCGCAGCACCACACCCATTTGCGGGGTCTCGACGTGCTGTGCGGCGGCCGCCGCCGGGCCGAGCAGCAGCATCAGCAGCAGCAGACTTACCGTTGCCGCCTCCGCTGGCAGCTTTGACAGCGCAAACGTCACGGCGGTCTCCGGCAGCAGGGCGATCATCGTGCCGATCGCCAGCACGCCGAAGCCCACCCACACCCAGTTGATGAGCGGATTGATGTGGACCTCGATACTCGCCGTCTGTTCCTGCAACTCGTAGCCCGCCATCACGACATAGAGGTCCTCGGCCACAGAATGGCGAATCGCGACTTCAGTGGTCGGTTCTTCTTCGTGTTTCCGGAAGTACCACTTCGCCGGATACAACTTGCCGATCTCACGCCCTTCGGACGTCTTGACCGTGATGTGGCCCGTCACCATCTGCTTCTGGCCATCGTCGGTCGCGCGGATCGCATCGAGATGGATGATGTATTTGCCGACCACCGCCTCGTTCCCCGGCTTGAGGAGCAACTGTTCGTCGGTGCTCATGCCCTCGCCGGCAAACCCCAAAAACATCAACACGATGCCGACGTGGACGATGTAGCCGCCGTAACGACGCTTGTTCCGACCGACGAGGCCGACCATCGCCGTGACGAGGTCCGCACCGGAAGTCGCCGCACGGACGCTGGCGCCGCGAATGTATTCCTGCGAAATGGTGCCGATCACAAAGCCACAGAGGGCGAAGCACACTCCCGAGCTCCACACCCGCACGCCGAGCGCGACGGCGAGGCCGCCGGCTGTCAGCCCCGCGACCGTAGGCCACAGGAACTGCTGAATCAAGTTACCGGCCGAGGTCTTGCGCCACGCCAGCAGCGGCCCGACACCGGTCAGGAACAACAGCATCAAGCCGACCGGCGTCATCCACTTGTTGAAAAACGGCGGACCGACGGTCATGCGCTCCCCGGACAGCGCTTCCGTAATGGTCGGGAACATCGTTGCAAACAGGATGAAAAACGCGCTGAACAACAGAATCCAGTTGTTGGCCAGGAACGCGCCTTCGCGTGACGCCCACGACTCGAGCTCGTTGCGCGCCTTCAGCATCGGCAGCCGATAGATGACGAAGCCAAAGCTGACCACCGCAATCGTGATCATGAAGATGATGAACATGCGGCCGAGTTCCGGGTCCTCGCCGAACGCGTGGACGGACTGCACGATGCCCGAGCGCGTC
>JACCSI010000487.1 GCA_013813075.1 Acidobacteriota bacterium
TCGGTGGCCTTTGAAGCGACCGTGTGCGCACCAGCGGAGGGCGCGGGCACTTCGGCGCGGAACCACGACCACGCATACGGATTCGGGGGTGTGTCGATCTTCGCGGCGACCCATGGACCTTCATCGATCTGCACGTCCACGCTCTTGAGCGGAGTCCCGTCGGTCAGCGCCACGCCAAACACCGACAGCGCGCCGCCGGGCCGCCGTGTCACCGTCGCGATCATCGACTTGGTGCGTATCTTCGTCACCGACGTCTCGACCCATTCGGTCTTGTCGCCGTTCTGACGGCCCATAATCGTCACGTAGTCGCGCGCCTGAAACCGCCCCATGAAGCGGTCCGCCGACAATTCGAGGCTGTTCAGCCACTTCACGTTCTGTACACCGTACCAGCCGGGCACGACGACCCGCACGGGGAACCCATGTTCCGCGGTCAGCGGCTGCCCGTTCATTTCCCAGGCGAGAATCGCGTCCGACTTCGCCAGGTCGTTGAGCGTCATCGAACGCGCGAAGTTCTGACGGAACTTCTCCGTGCGAATCTGCTCTTCGCCTTCGTCCGCGCCCCACAGCACGACTTCAAGCGCATCGGCCGTCGGCTTGGCTTCCTGGATGATCGGCGCCAGCGGCGTCCCCGTCCACCGCGCGTTGCCAATCATGCGGTTCAAAATCGCAGGAGCGCGATTACCGCCGCATTCAAATGAGCACTCCCGTTGGGCGCGCGTCCGTTTCTTCAACTCGTCGAGGGTGTAGCTGCGAGGGTTCGCAACGCGTCCTCGGACATCGAGCTTCCACGTCGCCGCATCGACGGTTGGCACGCCGTAATGCGCGACCACGAAGAAGTTGTTCTCCGGAGTCAGAAAGGCGTTGAGCTGACGAAGATCGAGGCCGGAGACTCGCTTGGTCTGCGCATTGATCGTGGTGAAGTTTTCCGGGACATCGGTAAACGGGACCACCTCTTCCTGACTGTGGAGCCACTCGCCCGGAAATGCAAAACCGGGAAGTTCCGACATGGCCAGCGCGGCGCTTGCGAACCCGGCCTGCTGAAGAAGTGATCGGCGCGAAATCATGGGACCTCCTGAATGACGGCGCGGTCATGATACCTCGCGACGCTCAGGTTGGGTGCGGACGACCCTTTCTAGGGAACCGGCTACCCGAGCTGATGGCCGGGCCGTTGGCGGCCGCAGGCAAGCCCATCCAAAAGCCGACCGAAACGGCAAACCCCACGCACAGGCTCGGCATCGCTCTTGCCTAACCACGCGACAGGCAACCCGACGATGAACAAGACACGGCACGCGCAAGTCTTCGTGACATGGAGCGTCCTGATTGTTCTGGGCGTGGCAACCGGCGTCGCGATGCACCGGCTGTGGGAATTCCGCAGTGCGGTGGAACGGCTCGCGGCACGATTGACGCTGGACGTCGGGCCGGAATCGACCCTGCTGTATGACGCCAACGACCGCCTGATGTCGGCGCTGTTTGCAGAGCATCGCATCATCGTTCGGCTCGAAGAGATGTCGCCGTATCTGATTAACGCCGTGCTGGTCACCGAAGACCGACGATTTTACGACCACGACGGCATCGACATGCGTCGCATCATGGTGGCGGCGGTGGCCAACCATCGTGCTGGGGAGATCGTGCAGGGCGGCAGCACCATTACCCAGCAGCTCGTGCGATCGACTCTGCTCAATCGCGAAAAGAACTACACCCGCAAGCTCACTGAAGCGATCCTCGCCCGGCGTCTCGAAGAGCGCTATGCGAAGAGAGCCATCCTCGAGGCCTATCTCAATCGCGTGTATTTCGGGGACGGATATTACGGCATCGAAGCGGCGTCCATTGGCTATTTCGGTAAGACCGCGGCGACGCTCGACGTCGTAGAATCGGCGACGCTCGCCGGGCTGATCAAAGGACCATCACTCTACTCTCCCATCAGGGCGCCGGAGCTGGCCCGCCAGCGGCGAGACCTCGTCCTCGGGATGATGAGGCGCGAGGGCATCCTTTCTGACCAGGATTTCCAGCACGCACTGTCCATCCCCGTCAGAGCCTCCATCGTCAAGTCCGACGACGACCAGACGTCCGATCCACGCCGTATGCGCGGCGGCGAATACTTTCGCGACGCCGTGGCCCGCGAGCTGATTCAACGTTTCGGGTCCGAGGCGGTGTATTCGGGCGGACTTCGCGTTTACACAACGCTCGACCGGCGCCTGCAGCAGATTGCCGAAGAGAGCGTCGCGGCACGTCTCCAGCGCCTGCCGGGCGCCGGCCGCGGCGGCGACCGGCTCCAGGGCGCGTTAGTCGCCATTGCGCCAGGGACCGGCTACGTCACGGCGATTGTCGGCGGCCGCGACTTCAAGGAAAGCTCGTTCAATCGCGCGATCGACGCCAAGCGCCAGCCTGGCTCCACCTTCAAGCCGTTTATCTACGCCATGGCGCTGGAGTCAGGTTACTCACCGAACTCGCAGCTCGCGGGACTGGACGTCCCGATCGCGACGCAGCAAGGGCCCTGGCTACCGGGCGGTGAGCACGAAATCGCCTCGGTGCGACTCCGGCAGGCCCTGGTGGGATCGAGCAACCGGGCTGCGGCGCACCTGCTCCAGGAAGTCGGGGTGCGGCGCACGCTCGATCTCGTACAGCGCTTCGGCATCGCTTCTCCGATGCCCAACGTGCCGTCGGTAGCGCTCGGCACCGGGGAGATGTCGCTATATGAGCTGACCTCCGCCTATGGGGTCTTTGCCAATCGCGGCGTCTGGCGGATGCCGACGACTATTCGTCGCGTGGTCGATCGCGACGGGCGCGAAGTCTACCGCTCCCCGGACACCCAACGCGTCGTCATCTCCGAGGCCACTGCATATTTGATGACGAGTATCATGGCAGACGTCATCGATCACGGCACCGGCGCGTCGGTGCGCGCAACGGGGTTCAAGCTCCCCGCCGCGGGAAAAACCGGCACATCGCAGTCTTACGCGGACGCCTGGTTTGTTGGCTACACGCCTCAACTCGTCACCGGTGTGTGGTTCGGCTACGACACGCCGCAAATGATCATGGACCGCGGCTTTGCAGGAGTGGTGGCCGCGCCCGCCTGGGCCAGGTTCATGATGGCGGCAACCAACGGCATGAAGCACGAGGAGTTCGACATACCAGGGTCGCTGACGACCGTGAAGTTGTGTCGGCTCAGCGGCCTGCTGGCCACGGATATCTGTCATTTGCCGGTGACCCAGCCCGCACCCTCCAATCTCAACAGCCCGTATGACATCGCGGTCGCAACTGTGAAGGAGGGCGGCGTCTACGACGATATGCGTCACGTCAACCGGATGCCCGAACCGTGCCCCCTGCTGCACGGCGCCGCCCAGCCGACGCACGCATCGACCGACGGGTCCGACGGCATGCCGCCGCACGAGCCAATGTTAGACATAATTGAACAAACCGCCGTACCTGTCGACGTCAGCATCATCCAGCGGGAGTCGCCGTCAATACCACCACCCAGCATGCATCGGCCGGCGCGGCTGCCGGTGATGACGGTGCCGCCACAATAAAGCGGTGGAGGCATACGTCTCGGACGCAAACACCCGGATGACGTGGCTGGGGCGCGGAAAACATACCCACGTGAATGCAGGAGCCTACATGAATAGCGAAGTACCGAACCCTGAAGCGCCCGTTAACCCCGACGGCCCGGTGCAAGAGCCCCCGACGCCTCTGGATATCCCCACGCCGGTAAACGAGCCCCCCGGCACGAGCCCCCCCGGCCCTGACGAGCCGCCTTCCGGACCGGACGATTTTGACGTGCCGGTGCAGGACCCACGA
>JACCSI010000488.1 GCA_013813075.1 Acidobacteriota bacterium
GGTGTCGGCTGCACGGGCGCCCAGTCCGCGGCGATTAGCGTCATGCCGGGTGTCGTGTTCTCCGGATCAGTTGACGGCAACCTGCGCGCGTATTCGACGACGGATGGAAAGATCATCTGGGCCTTCAACACCATGCAGCCGTTCGACACCGTCAACGGCGTCAAGGGTCAGGGTGGCTCCATCGATGCGGCAGGACCGGCGATAGCCGGGGGCATGGTGCTGACCAATTCCGGTTACGGGCAGTGGCGAGGCAAGCCCGGCAACGTGTTACTGGCGTTCGGTCTGCCGTAATACGGAGCTGGCGACAGCGGCACCGAGCGCTCGTCTGCCGGCAACCTTCCCGCACCCGGTGTCGTCTACTCCTGTGTCGGGGAGGCTTACCGCATGAATCACCGTGTGTCGACAGTTTTCGCCATGTTATTTGCCTTGGTCATAGCGGCTCCTGCTGCGGCGCAGGGCAACCGTGACCGCGACCGTGATCGGGACCAGGACAGGGACCGCGGCCCTCGCGAGACCGAAACTGTCGATCGAACGCTGACGGCATCCGCGGGCGGCACGGTCCGCCTCAAAACGTTTTCCGGCCGCGTCGCCATCACGGGTGGTTCCGGCAATCAGGTCGTGATCAAGGCGATACGTCGCGCGACCCGAGAGCGGCTCGCCGACATCACGCTCGAGATCACGCAGAACGGCAACGTCATCGACATCGACGCCAACCATCGCGTCGTCGAACGTCGCAACGACAACGTCGTGGAAACAGATTTCGAAATCCAGGTGCCGCGCCAGACCACGCTCGACGTGCGCACGTTCAGTGCCCCAGTCACCATCACGGGCGTCGCCGGTGATTCCGAGGTGGAGGGCTTCTCGAGTGACATTCGCCTGACGGATGTGTCGGGCGCCAAGCGCGTCAAGACGTTCAGCGGCGGGGTCACCGTGCAGGCGAGAGACTGGGCCGATGGCGATGACATGCACGTCAACACGTTCAGCGGCGACGTCACACTGCGCCTGCCCGAGAACGCACGCGGTGACCTAACGTTCGACAGCTTCAGCGGTACCTTCAACAGCGATCTGCCGGTGACGCTCTCGTCGAGCAGCAAGCGCAACTTCCGCGGCACCCTCAACGGCGGCGGCACCGCCGACTTCCGTCTGCACACCTTCAGCGGCTCCGTCAAGATCCAGCGCTGATACGCCCGCGTCACGGCCAGACAGAGCGCACGGAGCAACGCACCCAAGTCGAGGGGTTTTTCTTGATCAAATAAAGCGGTGGGGTATTCTCTGGCGCGTGATTGCTCGAGCCCTCGCCAAAGTTGGTCTCGTCACCCCCCGAACAACGTGCCTGGGCCTGGTACGACTGGGCCAACTCCGCGTACTTCACGACCATCGTCACCGCAGTCTTTCCGGCGTTCTATTCGACCTACGCCGCGGCGGGCATGGAACCGGCGCAGCGACCGCACGGTTTGGCGCGATTACGACGGCGTTGGTCGCAATCATCGCCATCAGCTCGCCAACCCTCGGCGCCATTGCGGACTTCACCGGCATCAAGAAGAAGCTGCTGGCGATCTTCATGATGGTCGGTGCGACCGCCGCGGCCTGTATGGCGCTGATCCAGCGCGGCGACTATCTGCTCGCGTCGCTCCTGTTCGTCGTCGGCAACATCGGCGTCTCTGGCACGACCGTCTTTTACGATTCGCTGCTGCCGCACGTGGCCAGGCGGGAAGAAACGGATCGCGTCTCGTCAGCGGGATATGCGCTGGGCTATCTCGGCGGCGGCCTGCTGCTGCTGCTCAACCTCGCGTGGATTCTGCAGCCGCAAATGTTTGGCTTTGCCGACACCGCCAGCGCGACCAAGGCGACGTTTGTCAGCGTCGCGGTCTGGTGGGTGGTGTTTTCCATCCCGCTGTTGCGCCGCGTCCCAGAGCCTCCGGTGGTCCTCGACGCGGGGGAAGACACCGGCACCAAGGTGCTGGTGGCCGCGTTCGGGCGCCTCGGCCGCACGTTCCGCGATATGCGTCGCTACAAACACGCGTTCGTGCTGTTTCTTGCCATGCTGCTTATCAAGACGGCATTCAGACGATCATCCGGATGCGCTCGGTGTACGGCGCCGAACTGGGCATCGATCAAAACGCACAGATCGCCGCGTTCGTCATGGTGCAGTTTCTCGGCATTCCGTTCGCATTCCTGTTCGGCGCGCTGGGGGCGAAGATCGGCACCAAGCGCGCGTTGTTCTTCGCGCTCGGCGTCTACACGGCGGCGACCATCCTCGGCTACTTCATGACGACGGTGACGCACTTCTTCATCCTCGCGGCCATGATTGCGACAGTACAGGGCGGCGCGCAGGCGCTTAGTCGGGCGATGTTCTCGCGGCTGATTTCCGTGAAAAAAGCATCGGAGTTTTTTGGCTTCTACGCCGTCGCCGAGCGCTTTGCCACCGTGCTGGGCCCGCTCGTCTTCACGCTCAGCGTCATTCTGACGGGCAACAGCCGATTGGGCGTGCTGTTTATCATCGTGTTCTTCGCGGCGGGCGCGTTGCTGTTGTCGTTCGTCGATGAAG
>JACCSI010000494.1 GCA_013813075.1 Acidobacteriota bacterium
CCGCTCCTCTGATCACGATCGGCGCGCTGACCTACGTCCCGTTTGCGCCCGACAGCATCTGGTCCGCCTTCACGGTCTTGCCGATCCAGATTTTCAACTGGGTGTCGCGGCCGCAGGCCGGTTTCCAGGAGAACGCTGCTGCCGGTATCATCGTCTTGCTGGTCTTGTTGCTTATCATGAATGCAGTGGCGATTCTCTTGCGCGACCGATTCCAACGGCGGGTCAGGTCATGATCCCGACCAACCCGGGGCAGGTGCGGCTGCCGGTGACGGTGCGCGCCGGGCAGACGCCGCAACCGCAACATCCGGTCAAGATCGACGCGCGTGAGCTCAATTTTTTTTACGGCGAGAAGCGCGCGCTCGAAAACATCAGCCTCGCGATTCAATCGAATGTCGTCACGGCGTTCATCGGACCGTCGGGATGCGGCAAGAGCACCTTCCTGCGCACGATGAACCGGATGAATGACATCATTCCCGGCACGCGGATTGACGGCGCTCTCAAGATCGACGGTGACGACATTTACGCACCTGGCGTGGACGTCGTCCAGCTTCGGCGCCGCGTCGGCATGGTGTTTCAAAAATCGAATCCGTTTCCGAAATCGATCTTTGAAAACGTGGCGTACGGGCTGCGTATCAACAACATGGCGCGGTCGAAATCCGAGACCGCCGAGCGTGTGGAAGAAAGCCTGCGCGCCGCGGCGATCTGGGAGGAAGTGAAGGATCGGCTGGGCGAATCGGCACTGTCGCTGTCAGGAGGTCAACAGCAGCGCCTCTGCATTGCTCGCGCACTGGCGATCAAGCCGGAAGTCGTTTTGATGGATGAGCCGGCGTCTGCGCTTGACCCGATTGCGACGCAGCGCATTGAAGAACTTATCTACGACCTCAAAAAGCGTTACACAATCGTGATCGTGACCCACAACATGCAGCAAGCGGCGCGGGTCTCGGACTACACGGCATTTTTCTGGCTCGGCCGCCTGGTCGAGTCCGGACGGACCGATCGGATGTTTACGGCGCCGCAGGAAAAGCTGACCGAAGACTACGTGACCGGACGCTGTGGGTAGGACGCCAACGTGGAACGCGTAACGCGACACTTTCAAGAACAACTCGAGGTCCTTCAAGAGCGGCTGCTCGCGATGGGCGGCCTAGCCGAGGACCGGATGTGCGATTCCGTCAAGGCCCTCACCACCCGTCGACCGGAGATGGTCGAGCGCATTCTGACGGGCGACGAGCCGATCAACGCGCTGCATATCGAGATCGACGATCGCTGTTTCAAGCTGCTGGCGCTGCACCAGCCCATGGCAGCGGACCTGCGCGCAATTGTCGCCGCGGTGAAAATCAACACCGACCTGGAACGGGTGGGTGACCTGGCCGTCAATATCGCAGAGGCGACCAAACGCTACCTCGAACATGCGCCGGTCAAACCGCTCATCGATATTCCGCGCATGGGGAACATCGCGCAGGCGATGCTGCGCGATGCGCTCGATGCGTTCGTGCGCCGGGACATGCAGCTGGCCGAGGCCGTGCTGGCGGCCGACGACACACTCGACGGCCTCAAGACGCAGATTTTTCGTGAGCTGCTGACGTTCATGTTGTCGGAGCCGTCGACGATCGAACCCGCGCTCGACCTGATTCTGATTTCCCGCCACCTCGAGCGCATTGGCGACCATGCCACCAACATTGCCGAGGACGTCATCTTCATGGTGTCGGCCCGCGACGTCCGCCACCACCTTGGCGACCACTCATAGAGCATCTGACCCATGTGCGGGGATTATGGGTCTCCCAGCCGGCGCCGAGCGCAACGGTCAACGTTACTTTCACCTTTGCACTTTGCACTATCATGGGTGGGATGGACGGACCAGTGACCTGCGTGCTGTGCCGCGCCCATCCAGTCGAGCCGCGCTGGCGCCCGTTCTGTAGTCAACGGTGCCAGACGCAGGACCAGGCGCGCTGGGCGGACGGTGCTTACCGCGTCACTCCATCCTCGACCTTCCTTGAACCGACCGACGCCGACGACGAAGATGATGGCTGAGACGCTGACAATTACGGACAACCGGACGGGTAAGCAATACGACGTCCCGATTACTGATGGCACCATTCGCGCCAACGACCTGAAGCAGATCAAGGTCGACGACAACGATGGGGGGCTGGCGACCTACGATCCCGCATTCATGAATACGGCGGCTTGCCGCAGCCGCATTACTTACATTGACGGGGACGAAGGCGTCCTGCTCTATCGCGGCTACCCCATCGAACAGCTCGCCGAGCACAGCACGTATCTTGAAACCGCGTATCTGGTGTTGTTTGGGGAACTCCCGAATTCCACGCAGCTCGCGGACTGGACGCATCAGATCACGATGCACACGATGGTGCACGAGAACATCAAGAAGTTCATGGATGGCTTCCAGTACGACGCCCATCCGATGGGTGTGTTCATCAGCACGGTCGGTGCCTTGTCGACGTTCTATCCCGACGGCAAGCAGATTTTCGACGAGGGCGCTCGAAAGCGCCAGATTCATCGGCTGATTGCCAAGATGCCGACGATTGCCGCCTATGCGTATCGTCATAGCATCGGCCGGCCCTATGTTTATCCGGATAACGATCTGAGCTTCACCGGAAATTTCCTGAACATGCTGTTCAAGATGACCGAGCTGAAGTACAAGCCGGACCCGGCGCTCGAACGCGCGCTCGACATTCTCTTCATCCTCCACGCCGACCACGAACAGAACTGCTCGACCAGCTCGATGCGCAACATCGGCAGCTCTCACGTCGACCCCTACTCGGCGCTTGCGGGTGCCGCGGCGGCCCTCTACGGGCCGCTGCATGGCGGCGCGAACGAGGCGGTACTCCGGATGCTCAAGGAGATTGGCTCCTCCAGCAACATCCCCGCGTTCATCAAGCGCGTCAAAGCCGGCGACGGCCGCCTGATGGGTTTCGGCCACCGTGTCTACAAGTCGTACGACCCGCGGGCCAAGATCATCAAGCGGACGGCGTACGAGGTGTTCGAGGTGACGGGCAAGAACCCGCTGCTCGAGATCGCGCTGGAACTCGAGAAGATCGCGCTCGAGGACGAGTATTTCGTCACCCGCAAGCTGTATCCCAACGTCGACTTCTACTCCGG
>JACCSI010000495.1 GCA_013813075.1 Acidobacteriota bacterium
GTGATAAACGACGCGCTCGGCGATCCGGCCGCGAAGCCGGGACCGACCGACGACAACCGGAAGTCGGCGCTATCCCCCGACAAGGACCTGCTCGTTCAGGAGGTCGCCCGCCGGCGCACCTTCGCGATCATCTCGCATCCTGACGCCGGCAAGACCACGCTGACGGAAAAAGCGCTGCTCTACGCAGGGGCGATCGACCTGGCTGGCGCGGTGCGCGGGCGCAAGACCCAGCGCCATGTCGTCTCCGACTGGATGGCGATCGAACGGGATCGGGGTATCTCGATTACGACCGCGGCGATCGAGTTCGACCTGCGGGGATGCCGAATCACATTGCTCGACACGCCTGGACATCGCGACTTCAGCGAGGACACCTACCGTACCTTGATGGCCGTCGACAGTGTCGTCATGGTGATCGACGCGGCGAAGGGCATCGAAGCACAGACGCGCAAACTGTTCGAGGTGGCGCGGTTGCGCGACCTCCCGATGTTGACCTTCATCAACAAACTGGATCTGCCGGGGCGCGATCCGCTGGACTTGCTCGACGAGATTGAACAGGTGCTGGGTGTCAGCGCCGCGCCGATGAACTGGCCACTGGGCACCGGCGACCGCTTCAAGGGGGTTTACGATCTGCGGCAGGGTGAGGTGCTGTTCTACGAACGTGTCGCTGGGAACCAACGGCGCGCGCCGGTCACGGTGAGCCACGCCAACGACCCGCGGCTGGACTCGGTGCTTGGCGACGCCGCCGCCGCAGACTTGCGTGAGGCGATTCAATTGCTGGAGGCGGCCGGCACGCCATTCAACCGCGACGCCTACCTGCAAGGGCGACAGACCCCCGTGTTCTTCGGCAGCGCGTTGGCCAATTTCGGCATCGAGGCGTTTCTGAGCGCTCTGGTCGAGTTCGCACCGCCTCCGCAAGCCCGCACCAGCGACGGCCGTCTGGTCGAGCCGACGGCACCGGACTTCAGTGGTTTCATCTTCAAGATTCAAGCGAACATGAATCCGCGTCACCGCGATCGTGTCGCGTTTGTCAGGGTGTGCTCCGGCGTGCTCGTCAAAGACATGCAGGTCATCAACGCCCGCCTGCAACAGCCCATTCGCCTGTCCAGACCGAGCCGGTTTTTCGGTCGCGATCGGGAAACGGTAGAAACCGCGTATCCCGGCGACGTCGTCGGATTGGTCAACCCGGGGCAGTTCGCCATCGGCGATACGTTGTATGCCGGCACACCGGTGCAGTTTCCTCCCATGCCGCATTTCGCGGCCGAGTTCTTCGCCGTGCTTCGCCTCGAAGATGTGCGAGTCAAACAGTTCGACGAAGGCGTCCGCCAGCTTGAAGAAGAAGGGTTGATGCAGGTGCTGTTCGCGGCCGACGGGCGCCGCGACCCGATGCTGGGCGTGGTCGGCGCGCTGCAGTTCGACATTATCGTCGCGCGGTTGCGCAGCGAATACGGGGTGACGAGCCGGGCCGAGCCACTGCCCTACGTTGCCGCTCGGTGGCTCAGCCCCGCTGGGAACACCGCGGCGATCAAGGTCCCGTATGGCGCCGTCCTGGCGGCCGATCGCAGTGGGCGTACCGCGATCTTGCTCCCGTCCACCTCCGCGCTGCAGTATGCCGAGCGCGAAAATCCCGGCGTGCGCTTCCTCGCGGTCGCCTAGTCTCCCAGAGCGGACGCAGATTCCCGGACGAGCTATCCTTGTGAGGATGCCGCGCCGCCATCTGTCAATGCTTCGGTCTTACACCTGGGCGGACGGGCTCACCATCGCCAATGCCAGCTGCGGTACGATTGCGGTGTTTCTTTGCCTGGACTTTCTGGCGAGCGGTAATCGGCAACACCTCTGGCTGGCATTCGTACTGCTGCCGGCCGCGCTGCTCGCCGACGTGCTGGACGGGTACGTGGCCCGCCTCGATCGGCGGCGGCAGTCGGTGCTCGGCGCCGATCTGGATTCTCTGTCGGACGTCATTTCCTTCGGAGTCGCACCGGCGGTGCTGGGCTTTACGCTCGGTCTTCGCGGTGGGTGGGACATGCTCTGCTTGACCTATTTTGTCGTCTGTGGCGTCAGCCGGCTGGCGCGCTTCAATGTCACGGCAGAGGCGCTGGCAGATCGAGACACCGGCAAGGTCAAGTACTTCGAAGGCACGCCGATACCGACCAGCATCGGTATCGTGCTTCTGCTCGGCGTGGCCTTGTGGTTCGGGCGAGTGGACGACGGATTGTGGTTCGGGGACGTACGCGTCGGTCCGGCGACGTTGCATTGGTTGTCGCTGGTCTACGTCGCCAGTGGCAGCGCCATGATCAGCGCCACCTTGCGCGTCCCGAAGCCGTAACGGCGCGTGCCGCGTCGTGGAGGTCAAGTTCGAGCGCGGGTGCGATTTTTGTCGATCTTTCGGTCGATCTTTATTGTGCGGAGCGGAAAAAGCCGTGCGTGGTGCGCACGAACGCGAGACCCTGGTCCGCATCCCCCAACCCGTCACTTTTGAAAACTTGCCCGGCTCGGGTTTTTTTTAGGCATCGAAGAACGCTGTCAGGCGGCGACGGTCACCGTCCCCCAGCACATGGTGAGGCCGGCCCCGGCCGTCGACGCGCGACACAATCACCTTCGAGTCCAGCCCCTTCTCGTCATCCATGTGCATCACGCCAACGATGACGCCGCGCACCACGGTCCCGCCGCGAATCGCCGGGCCCAGCACCAGGACATCGAACGGGTCGCCGTCATACGACACGGTTTGCGGGACGAGGCCGTAGTTAATCGGATAGCCGCCAAGCTCACGCGGCATCACGCGGTCGACGACGCGTGAGTTGGTCGCGATGTTCAGCTCGAATTTGCGGCGCTCCCCACGGGTTATTTCGATGTAGGCGTTCACGGTGCCGTCAGTGTTGAGCGGCGGCGTGTCACGCCACACGTGCGTCTCGTGCGGACGCGCGGCCTCGATGCTGCGCTGAAGAGCGGCGGCAGCGGCCTCAGGCAACCCCACGGGCGGGGCCGCTGGCTGCACCTCCCCCGCCAAGCAGACGAGCGCCCCAATCCAGATCCAGGCGCCATGGCTGGCCCGTCGTTTGCTTTCACGGACGGTCATGAGCATATCTTCTCAGGCGGTACAGTTTGGCAAGCGCCGTTTGACGCGCAAGCTGCTGCGGGCCGTTCCGTGGCTGGGCGCAGTCCTCGCCGTTGCCACCATAGGAAAAGCGATACGTCGCAAGGGCATGCTGGGCGGCACTTTGGACAGCGCTCTCGATTTCATTCCGTTTGTGGGGAGCGTCAAAAATACCGTCGAGATCGCGCGCGGCCGCGACTTGATTCGAGACAAGACCGGCGCGACCCGTTAGGGCCGCGCCGATTGCGCGTTGAGGGGGCGTGACGCGACTATGCGCCGTCGTTACGCCCCCGCCGCTGACGTCCTGCCTCGTTCTCGCGACGCCCCTTCTTTTCCATGTTGGGATCATCGGCAATGTCGCCGAACCTCTTTGGCCGCGCCCTTGACGCGCTGACCAAGCGCCGACGCTTCCTCCGCACCCAATCAGGGTTTGTGACGGTTCTCCGCCGAATCATCTGGACGACCGTGATCACGCTCAGGCATAGAGACTCCTTTGACATCGGGGCCCTCCAATGTAGGGTGCGTATGGCCTTCGGCACCGGTGCCAACGTTTGTGAATCTCGGAACAGGAGCCCGCCGTTTTCGTGGCAGAATCTGCGACATGCTCAGAGAGCTGAACACGCTCATCCTGATGCTCGCCTTCGCGTCCGCCACGCCGGCGTCTTTTCTGCCTCCGGTCCTGGCGCAGACGGCCAGGGGGGCAATCGTGGCCGTCGGCGGTGGCGGCACCACGCCCGACATCGTCGGCAAGACATTGGCCCTCGCGGGTGGCAAAGAGGCGATTGTCGCAGTACTGCCGCAGTCGTCGGCGCTGCCGGATGCCGGTGACAGCTCAGTCCAGATGTGGCTCGATGCCGGCGCGAAATCCGCCGGCAAAGTGCTGTTCGACGACCCCGCCAAGGCCCGCGCAGCGCTCGAGGGCGCGACCCTAATCTGGATGCCCGGAGGCGACCAGAACCGCTTCATGAAGGCGATTGACGGCACCGGACTGAGCGAAGTGATTCACGCGCGTTACCGCGCGAGTGCTGTCGTCGGCGGGACCAGCGCGGGTGCTGCCATCCTGTCCGACGCGATGATCACCGGCGAGGCCGATCTCAAGTCGCTGACGGCCGGCAAGACCATCCTCGGCAAGGGCCTCGGCCTGCTGACCAACGTGATCGTCGATCAGCACTTCCTGCAACGCCAACGCAGCAATCGTCTGATTAGCGCGGTGCTCGATCGCCCGACGATGATCGGCATCGGTATTGATGAAGCCACCGCCGTCATATTTCGTGGCACGTCATTCGAAGTGGTTGGCAAGAGTTCGGTCGTCGTGGTCGACCCGCGCGAAGCGACGCGTGAGGTGGTGGCCGATGGGCAGGTCGTTGCCGGCACCAACTTAAAGCCCGCCGTGCTTCGTCAAGGCATGACCTATCCGTTGAAGTAACTATGAACCACCGGGACATCTGCACGCTTCTGGACTATCACTACTGGGCCCGCGACCGCATCCTCGACGCCGCGGCCCACCTGTCGGCCGATGATTTCATCGCCGACCGCCACAACAGCTTCCCGTCGATTCGCGACACCATCGCGCACACCTATTTTGCCGAGGGCGCATGGTACTCGCGCTGGCATGGCCACTCGCCCACGTCTTTACCCGACCCGAATCAGTTTCCAAGCGTCAGCGCCATCCGCGATGCCTGGACACAGCTCGAAGGACAGCTGCGAGCATTCATCGACACGATGAACGACGACGGGTTGAATCGCGAAATTCAGTACCGGTTGCTGAGTGGTGCGGAGGCGTCAACGCCCCTCTGGCAGATGGTCCAGCACATCGTGAATCATGCGTCTTACCATCGGGGGCAGGTCACGACGATGTTGCGGCAAGCCGGTGCACAGCCGCCGAAAAGCATGGATTTGATTGCGTTCTATCGAGAGCAACAGAACCGCGCTCGCGAAACTTAACGCGCTCGGTGGGTGCGCGACAATCTGAGAAGCTCGGGGCGAAGATCACCCTGGCAGGTGCGCCACGCGGTCAACCCACGCCAAGGGTTCAGTCGCTCGGGGTGCGGACTGGTAAAGGGCGGACGGCTATGCCGCCGCCCCGCGTGCAGCACGCATTTTCTTCAACGCTTGCGCTTCGAGCTGCCGGACCCGCTCGCGGGTAATCGACAGGCGCCGCCCGATTTCTTCGAGCGTGTGTTCGCGCTCGGTGCCCAGACCAAAACGCAGGCGCATGACTTCGCGCTCGCGGTCGTTTAGTGGCGCCATCGCGCGCTCCACCTCGGTGGCCAGCTCGCCTTGGATAGCGGCATCTTCCGGCGAACGCGTGCTGGTGTCGCGCACCAGGTCGCCCAGGTCAGTCTCCTCACCCTCGCCGATCGGCTGATCGAGCGAAGCGGGATGGCGTGCGGCTTCAAGCAGCAGCTCGACTTTCGCGACTTTCACTTGCATGCGAGTCGCCAATTCCATGGGAGTCGGCTCGCGACCCAAGTCTGCGGCCAGCGTCCGGCGCTCGCGCTGCAGGCGATTGAGTGACTCAATCACGTGAACGGGCAACCGAATGGTCCGGCCATAATCCGCCACGGCGCGCGAAATCGACTGGCGAATCCACCACGTCGCGTAGGTCGAGAACTTGAAGCCGCGGCGAAACTGGAAGCGATCGACCGCCTTCATCAAGCCAATGTTGCCTTCCTGGATCAAGTCGAGCATCGACAGCCCGCGGTTGGCATGGCGCTTGGCAATCGACACCACGAGGCGCAAATTCGACTCCAGGAGCTGCCGCTTGGCGTCGCGCATGATCTCTTCACGCTCGCGAACCACGGCGTAGCGGCTGTGGAAGCTGCGCTGCGGCATCGCCGCGCGCGCCTCAGCGGCTTTGCGCGCCGCGACCCGGTCGGGCCCCTGGGGCATGTCCTTGACTGCCGCGAGTGCCTCGTCTACGGCACGCAACTCCGCCACGATTTCTTCAACGAGGGACGGCCGGATCGGCTGATCGCGCAGCACGGCGCCAATCTTCGCGTCGGCGGTGACACCGCCTCGGGCAGCTAGGCGCGCCACCTTTAACAGTGCCT
>JACCSI010000498.1 GCA_013813075.1 Acidobacteriota bacterium
CTGCGCGAACGCATTGGCCGGGCGGCGCGCAGTTGGTACGACAATCACCATCGCCTGGCACCGATGGCGGACGCGTATGCCGACCTGATTGGGACGGCGATCGCGTCCCCGGCGCCGCGCGTGACGCTCCCACCGCATCTCGCCGACGACGGGTCCAGGGACGCCATCGCTCTGGCGCACACGGTCGGCGTTGGCGATCGCGTCGCCAACCTCTTCGCGGACTGACGCGATGGCAGAAGAGGCCGCCGCAGTGCGCGTCCGGCTGGCCGTTTCACTCGTTCTTGCCCTGTCGCTCCTCATCTTTCTCCTTCACCTCCTTGTCGTGCGGCCGAATTTATGGCCGGCGGGGGCCGGCGTGACGCTCTCGGGCGACACGATGTTTGCCAGTCTCTCGGAGCCAATGACGCTGCCGCGCATCCGGCCGCCGCACCTCGATGAGATCGTCGGCCGCCCTGCGCGGGTCACGCGCGTGCATCCGACGAGTGACGCCGCGGCCCAAGGTCTTGTGGTGGGCCGCATCGTCCGCATGCCGGACGACGCCGAAGGGGCGTTGCGGACGTGGCGCGAAGCCTATCGACGCGGTCCCCTGGCCGACGCAGAGCTCACGGATCAACAGTCGAAGCGTGCGTTCAGCTGGCCACGACGCCCGGTGTGGACTCTTGACGGCGACACCCGTGGCAGCTGGTTACGTGGTCACATCGGCGCATTGATGCAGATGGGCGGCTTTCTCGCAGGGGCGATCATCCTCGTCGCGCTCGGCAGCCGCGGTACGACCGCCACGTTGATGACGTTGGCCCTGATCGTGACAGCCATCGCCAACGGCGGGCCGCTGTTCGGCGCCGAATTCACGGTCCCGGTCATCGGCGACCTGCTGCTCCTGTTTGGGTGGCTCGTGACACCGATCGCGTTTCCGATCATTGGCCTTGCCGTCCTGCACTTCCCAAGCAAGGCGCCGCTCCTGGACCGATACCCCTGGGTGCACGGGGCGCTGGTCGCGCTGCCCGCGCCCATGTTTGTCATCAGTCTGGCCGCGGCAGCGTTTCTCCTCGGCCTGGACGCCGCCCTGGCGCCGCTGGCGTGGCTCGCCGCTCATGGATGGCTCTTCGATGCGTCATTCGCGGTCGCACTTGCCGCCAACGTCGTGATTGTCGTCGAGGGGATTTACCGCTATCGCACCAGCCTCGATGCGAACGAACGTCGCCGCATTCAGATCGTCGTGTATACAGGCGTGCCTGCCGTGTTCGCATATGCCATCAAGACCGGCGTGCCCCTGGTGTCGTCGATTCTCGGCGCACCCTTTGAGTGGCCGCTGGCGGTCGAGGCGTTGCTCCAGGTCATCGTGCTGTTGCCCGCGTTCGCACTGCCATATGCAGTGGCGGTCAAGCATGTGTTCAGCCCGCGCACCGTATTGCGGCGCAGCCTGCAATATGCGTTGGCGCGACGCACCCTCTCGGTCCTGCTGGTGCTGCCGATTGCAGCCTTGGTGATTTCCCTCGTCAACGAGCGCGATCGACCCATTGGCGACATCCTCGTCGGACAACCGCTGTTTTACGCGATGAGCCTTGGCCTGATTGCGCTTGGCTTGCGGTATCGAGACGAAGCGCAGCGCGCACTGGACCGGCAATTCTTCCGTGCCGAGTACGACGCACGCGAGATTCTCGTCGCGCTGGCCAATCGCGTCCCTTACGAGCACGACCCCGCACGACTGGTCGCGCTGGTGATGACGCAGATTGACAACGCACTGCAGCCCGAGTCGATCGCCGTGCTCGCGGGGGAAGACGCCCGACTCGACGTGGTTGCCCGGATGCGGACGGACGTCGAGCCGCTCATACGCGACGGCGGGCTGGCGACGCTGCTGCGATGGTCCGAAGAACCGCTCGAAGTCTTTCTCGACGACGAACGTTCGCCGGCCGCCCGGCTGCCGGCGCTGGATCGAGCCTGGCTGGCTGCAGGTGGCGTATCGCTGCTAGTACCAATCTTTGCTGGCAGCGGCGAAGGACGCGCGCTCGTCGGACTGATGGCGCTCGGCAGGAAGCGCTCGGAAGAACCATACACACCCGAAGATCGCAAGCTGCTGAGCGGTATTGCGGCGCAGATGAGTGTCGCGCTCGATTTATCGCGCCTCCGCAAACAAGCGTCGCGTGCGCGCAGCGCGACGCCGACACTGACGCCAACCATGGTCGCAGGCCCGGCGACGACGGCGACCCCAACGCTCGCGATGTGTCCGATCTGCCAGCGATGCTTCGATTTGGCCCTGACGGCTCGTGAGGGCACGACAGCCGCGGCGCCGGCGCGCTGTGCCCGGACGACGGCACGGTGCTTCAGCCGGTGATCGGCATGCCGCCGTTCGTCGACGGCAAGTATCGCGTCGAGGCGGTCGTCGGTCGCGGCGGCATGGGGGCCGTGTTTCGCGCGCGAGACCTGCGACTCGAACGGGATGTCGCCATCAAGATCGTGCGCGCCGACCTCGTGGGCGATCCCGACTCGCGCGCGCGCTTCCAACGGGAAGCGCAAATCGTCGCGCGTTTACAGCATCCTGCCATCGTGACGGTGTTCGACTACGGCAACCTGCCCGATGGTGCGGCATTTCTGGTGATGGAGTTCGTGCGCGGTGAGGACTTGCGCCACGTCTTGAAGCGTGAGAAGACGCTGCCGCCGGCTCGCACCGTCGCGTTGGTGGCCGGCGTCGCGGCCGGTGTCGATGCCGCCCATCGAGCGGGCGTGCTCCATCGCGACCTGAAGCCCGAAAACATTCTGCTGCCGGCGAATGGCACCGGCCCGAAAGTGCTTGATTTCGGCGTCGCCAAGATGACCGATACCGCGGCCGCCACGAGTGGGCTGATGACCCACGGCACCACGATTGTTGGCACACCTGCCTACATGGCCCCCGAGCAGCTGCGCGGCGAGACGCTGGACGAGCGCGCAGACGTCTCTACCCTTTGGGGAGGGATCGTTTATCGACATCGGCATCAGGCACGTGGAGGGCCGGGTCGCGGTGGACGGACGACTGTCGGACGGCGTCGCGCCGCTGCTGCAGCGGGCGCTGGCGCTCGACCGCGACGAGAGGCCAGCGACCACCGTCGCCTTTGCTGAGGCATTGCGGCAGCTGCTCTGAGCTACGTTTTCGTCTTTTTCTTGTCCGGCGTCCGGGTGGTATCGAGATTCGCCAGGCGCTTGTCGATTTCCGCGACCGCCTGTTCAATCTGCGTTTTACGGGCCGGGTGTTCGGTCCGCGCGAACTGTTGTTGCAATTCGGCGCGTGCCAGCTTCAGCGATTCGCGCTGCCGCGCTTTTTCCGGATCTTCCAGCGGCTTCTTGTTGCGCGCCGCCTTCCGCTCTTCCTCCAGTTCGTCCATCCGCTCCTGGAGTCTCGTGTCAGCGTCAATCAGTCCTTCGCCCGCGTCGCCCATGAATCATTCCGCCGTTTCAGAAAAGAGGGTTTCTGATTATACGACCTTAGAATTGAATCAGATGCGCGACGCGCTGGAGCTCTTCCACGAACCGGTCCAGGCATGGTTTCGTGCGTCGTTCAAGCAGCCGACCCGGCCGCAACGGCTTGGCTGGCCGGCGATCGCCCGCGGCGATTCGACGCTCATTCTGGCACCGACCGGCAGCGGCAAGACCCTGGCCGCCTTTCTCGCCTGCCTCAACCGCGTGATGTTCAACCCGGTCCCCGATCAGAAGTCGCGCTGCCGGGTGCTGTACGTGTCGCCTCTCAAGGCGCTCGCCGTTGACGTCGAACGTAATCTGCGGGCGCCGCTGACGGGCATCGCCAACGTCGCGGCCTCTCGAGGTGTGACGTTTCATCAGCCGACCATCGCACTGCGCACGGGAGACACGCCGTCATCGGAGCGCGCGAAGTTTCTCCGGCATCCAGCCGACATCCTGATTACGACACCCGAGTCCCTGTATTTGATGCTCACATCGAATGCGCGCGAGCGTCTGCAATCGGTCGAAACCCTCATCATTGACGAGATCCACGCGTTGGTTTCCACCAAGCGCGGCGCGCATATGGCGCTGTCGATGGAGCGGCTCGAGCGGTTGCTGACGAGGCCCGCGGTGGAGGGGGCTGCGGCCCGCACCCTCCAGCGCATCGGGTTGTCGGCCACGCAGCGGCCGCTCGAGGAGGTGGCCAGATTTCTCGGAGGCGCGCACGCCAGTTCACCCGTCATCGCGCACCGTGCAAACTCCAAGGGCACGCAAGCAGCGAAGACGCCGAAGGGGCAGGACACCACCGGCGAGGACCCGAACCGCAACCACACGAACGGAGAGGACACTGGCG
>JACCSI010000492.1 GCA_013813075.1 Acidobacteriota bacterium
AACACCACGCGGACCAGCGGACGCACCCGCCGGCATTCGCGCGCGGTCAGCAGCGGGTCGTCGATCAGCAACGTTGCTGATCCGACGGCAATGGCGTCGACACTGGCCCGAAGCAGATGCGTCCTGCGGTTGGCCTGCATCGACGAAATGGACGTCCGCTCCCCCGCACGGGCGGCCACGCGCGCGTCCAGGCTGGTCGCAGCTTTCAGCACAACGAGCGGCCGGCACTGCGTCTTGACGAGGGTGAACGCCTGATTCAACCTGGCGGCATCGCGCTCGCCGATACCTTCATCGACCGCGATGCCTGCTGCGCGCAGGTGCGCGAAGCCTTGTCCGCAGACGCGCGGATCCGGATCGGTCATTGCGGCGACCACACGCGCGATGCGGGCCTCGATGATGCGCGCGGTGCACGGTCCGGTGCGGCCCACATGGCAACACGGCTCGAGGGTGACATACATCGTGGCGCCCCGCGCGCGGTCACCCGCTTCGTCGATCGCCCCGGCTTCCGCGTGCGCATCGCCCGCCCGTTCGTGCCATCCCTGCCCGACTATCACGCCTTCCGGGGACACCACCACCGCGCCCACCATCGGGTTGGGCGTCGTTCTCCCTTGGCCGCGAGCCGCATGAAACAACGCGCGCGCCATCATTTGCTGGTCGAAGTTCTCGAGGTCCCGGGCCACCGTCGCGTCGCTCGGCCGGCCACCGCCGGCGTGGCCCGGCACGCCTACCATTTTTCCTGAAAGAGCGCGCCCACGTACTCGGATGGCTTGAACGGCAACAGATCGTCGATGCCTTCGCCGACGCCCACGTACCGGATTGGCAGTTTCAAATCGTGCGCAATCGCCACCGCGACGCCGCCTTTCGCGGTGCCATCGAGCTTGGTCAGCACGATGCCATTGACGCCGGCGACGTTCATGAACTCGCGCGCCTGCGTCAGCCCGTTCTGACCGACCGTCGCATCGAGCACCAGCAGGACTTCGTGCGGCGCCCCGGGTACCTCGCGCTCGGCGATGCGCTTAATCTTGTCGAGTTCGTTCATCAGATTGGTGCGGGTGTGCAACCGCCCTGCGGTATCCACCAACACCGTGTCGCGCCCGCGCGCCTTGCTTGCCGCCAGCGCGTCGAATACCACGGCCGCCGGGTCCGAGCCTTCGCGTGCCCGCACCATGTCGACGCCGGCCCGATCGGCCCAGATCTGCAGCTGATCGACAGCGGCCGCCCGAAATGTGTCGGCAGCGCAAATCAGCGGCGTCCGCCCCTCACTCTTCAACTGATTGGCAATCTTGCCGACTGTCGTCGTTTTGCCGGTGCCGTTGACCCCGACAATCAGCATGACGTGGGGGCGCGCGTTCGTCGCCACCGGACCACCGACGGTATTGAAGATGCGAAGGATCTCCTCGGTGACCAGCTCGCGCAAGCTCTCCCCGCGCCGCGCCCGCAGGCGCACGGCCTCGACGATTTCATCGGTCGCTGCCACCCCGACGTCGGACATGATCAGGAGCTCTTCGAGGGCGTCGAGAGTTTCGACATCAACGGCACGCGTCCGCTTTTCGGGCGCGTCCGCGGTGGCAACGATGGCGTCGAAGCGTTCCTGAAACTGCCGAGCCGTTCGCGCCAGGCCAGCCTTTAACTTGTCGAAAATGCCCATCTCTTGCGATTGTACTGCCGCATGAATGGGAGTCCGGAGGTCGTTCGGAGGGATTCAGGGTCACCAAGAGGTTGACGAGTCAATCCGGCAGCTATTCAATCCGCTGGCGACGCCCCATCAGTTCCATGACCGCGGCCTTCGGATCCCTGCGCCCTTCGAGGACGTCAGCCATTTGTGCGGCAATCGGCAACTCGATGCCGTGCTGCGCACCGAGCGACAGCGCCGCACGAGTGGTGCGGACGCCCTCAGCGACCATTTTCGTGCTGGCAAGAATTTCGGGTAGCGTGCGGCCGTGCGCCAGCTCGATTCCCACCTGCCTGTTGCGACTCAGGTCCCCCGTGCACGTCAGGACGAGGTCGCCGAGGCCGGCCAAGCCGGCCAGTGTCTCTCGCTGTGCGCCAAGCGCCACGGCCAGCCTCGTGATCTCGGCGAGACCTCGAGTGATCAGGGCCGCCATGCCGTTGTGGCCCAGTCTCAATCCCTCGACGACGCCGGCGGCGATGGCGATGATGTTTTTCAGCGCCCCGCCGATTTCGAGACCGACAACGTCCGTACTGCCATAGAGCCGCAGCGCAGACGACCGAAACTGCGCCTGGACATGATCGACGGCGACGGTCGTCGTCGACGCGACCACGACCGCCGTGGGGAGTTCGCGAGCCAGTTCGGCGGCAAATGTCGGTCCTGACAACACTGCCATCTCGCGCACCTGCGGTAATTCTTGGCTGATGACCTGCGACATACGCTGCAACGTGCCTTGCTCGAGCCCCTTGGTCGCACTGACGACCAGCGCGTCGTGTGAGATCGCGGCCGCGCTGGACTGCAGCACCGCACGCAGGCCGTGCGATGGCACGGCGAGGACCACCAGTCGAGAGTCGCGCAACGCCGAGGCCAGTGACGCGGTCGGCTGCAGCGAATCTGGAAAGTTCACGTTCGGGAGATACACGGCATTGGCGCGACAGGCAAGCATTTCGTCCACGAGACCGGGATCGCGCGCCCACAGATGGACATCGTGGCCAATTCGGCCAAGATGCACGGCCAGGGCCGTCCCCCAACTGCCAGCCCCGACCACCGTCACTCGCTGGTTCACGCTTTCTGCCCCAACCGCCGCTCGGTGCCATCTTGCAACCGCGCCAGGTTCGATCGATGGCGCTGCACGATTACCACCGCGGCGACCGCAGCGCCCGCCACGACGGACACTGATTTGTCCGTGACCCACGCGAGCGGCGGCAAGGCCATCACGGCGACGATCGAACCGAGTGACACATACCGAGTCAGCCACACGGTGCCGACGAACAATGTCGCCGCGACGGCCGTTGCAAGCGGGGCCAGCATCCAGAAGACGCCACACGCGGTCGCCACACCCTTGCCGCCCTGGAAGCGCAACCACACCGGGTAGATGTGGCCAAGAATGGCCGCCACGCCGGCCGCCACGGGTTGCGCAACCCCGGTCGTCAGGCCTGCGGCGAACAGGACGCTGCTGGCGCCCTTGGCGACATCGACGCACACGACCAGCATCGCCATCGCCAGGCCCGTGGTGCGATAGACGTTGGCGGCGCCGACGTTGCCGCTGCCGACGCGCCGCAGATCAATGCCCTTCAGGCGACTGGCGACGAGATAGCCTAGCGGCAGCGAGCCGAGGCCGTAACCAAGCAGAACCGGGGCGACCGCGTCCATCGTGCAAATCTACAAGTTCAAAGTCCAAAGTTCAAAGCCGCAAGGTCGCACGTCAGCATGGTCGGTGCAGCCTACTTCTGGATCCAGTCGGCATTCGGTGGGGCGTCCAGCAACAATCGCCGCACCATATCGATCGCGGTGAAGGCGGCGAACGTCTTCACCAGCTCGCGGTTGCCCGGAAACTTGAACGTGCGCACTGTTGTGGCCTGCGGTGTCGTCACGGCTATGCACACCATGCCGACGGGCTTGGCGTCGGTGCCGCCGGTTGGTCCGGCAATCCCCGTGATCGCGACCGCGACCTCCACCCTGGCGCGCTCGCGGACGCCGACCGCCATCGCCTCCGCCACCGGCTCGCTCACCGCGCCGTGCACGGCTATTAACTCGCTGTCAACGCCGAGCCACTCGGTCTTGGCGTCGTTGCTATAGGCGACCACGCTGCGGTCCACATAGGCCGACGACCCCGAGACGTCCGTCAGGCGAGACGTCGCCAACCCACCGCTGCAGGACTCGGCCAGTGCGATGCGCCAACCACGTTCCCGCAACAATTCGCCGACGACCTCTTCCAGAGACCGTCCGTCATCGCTGAAGAGATCGTGCGGCAGCACTTCTGCGATTTGCCTGATGCCGGCGGCCAGGGCGGCCGCCAGCTGCCGCGCGTCGCTCCCGCGGGCCGAGAGATGCAGTTCAATCTGTCCGGGCACCGCGAGGATGGTGGTTTCGATCGGCGGTTGTTGTTCGCGCCAGCGGCCATACACCGGTTGGGTAATCTCTTCGACCCTCGACTCACTGCGTCCCGCAATTTTCAGCACACGGCGCACGAGCAACACTCCGCCGGCGCGTGCTCGCAGCCGGTCCGACACCATCTGCTCCACCATCGGCTTCATCTCGCGGGGCGGACCAGGCACCAGCAGCACACCCTTTTCGCCGTGCTCAATCCACAACCCAGGAGCGGTGCCGTTCGGATTCGCGACCACGGTGGCTCCCGCCGGCACCATGGCTTGGCGCCGGTTGATTTCCGGCATCTTCCATCCCCGCGACTCGAACCTTTTGCGGATGGCCTCGGTAATGCCCACGTCCTCGGTGAGACGCCGCTGCAATTGCTCGGCGACGACTTCCCGTGTCAAGTCGTCATCCGTTGGCCCCAGCCCGCCCGTCAGCACCACCAGGTCAACCCGTCGGAGCGCGTGCGCAAACTGATCGCCTAACTCACCACGGTCGTCGCCGATCACTGACTTGAACACGACCTCGATGCCGATGCTGTTGAGCGCGTTGGTGATGAAGAGCGAGTTCGTGTCGAGCCGGGACGTCATCAGCAGTTCGCTGCCGACGGCCAGAATTGCGGCACGACGGAGCGGGACCCCGCTCATGCAACCGTGCCCGGGAACAGCGCGATTGCTCCGCGCAGCAGCAGGTTGGCGTAGACACCGGCCATCACATCGTCCAGCATGATGCCCGGACCGCCATGAAGGTGCTCGAGCCGCCCGGCCGGATACGGCTTAATCACATCGAGTATGCGGAACAGGAAGAAGCCCAGGATGGCGCCGGTGACGCCAACGTCGAGAAACGACAGCGTCACGAGCATGCCGAGCACCTCGTCGATGACGACGGCGCCGGGATCCTTGCCCAGGTCTTTCTCGACCACATCGGCCGCCCAGATGCCGATGAGCAGCGTGATCAGCAACACCGCGCCTTCGACCACGGCGTTGTCGCTCCAGCGTACGGCCGCGTACGCTGCGAGCCCCACCGCCGACCCAAACGTCCCCGGGGCGATTGGGATGTAGCCGACGTAGCCGCCGGTCGCAATGAAAGTGGCCAGCCGCGTCACGTGGCCCTGACGACTCGTGTGCCGGACATCCGGTCCTGCAAAGCGCGTCGATCGGCGCTCAACAACGCGGGCAAATAGCCCAGACCGAGCGTCAGAAGCGAAACCGCACACCCAGCGGCACGCAAGAGTGCTTCGGGAATGCCGACGCGATACGCGTCGTCGCCGATGACGCGGATGCCGGTCATCATCTTGCCGATGGTCTGCCCATTCGCCGCCGTCAACACCACCAGATAGCCACCATTCATCATGACTAAAAACGCACCCATCGGCACACCCGGAATCAGCGGCGCCTGCTCGATGGTGAGGCCGGCAATGGCCAGCGTCAGGTACAGCACCGCCACATCGACGGCGCCGAGAAGCACCAAGTCGATCAGCGCGGCGAGGAGTCGGGCGCCGAGCCCGGCCGGAGCCTCAGTGGTCACCTCGTGGCGGGGCAGAGTGGGCTTTGCCGTCGGAATGGCGTCGCCCGCGGGCTCCAACTCGAGCGCCATCACCGCGTCGTCGGTTGGTGGCGTGACCCGTCGTGAGGGCGGACGGAGACGCGGAATTTCCGGCGTCGTTCGGCGCACGGAGAGCGGCGGGCGCGCCGGGCGCGGCGGCGCC
>JACCSI010000533.1 GCA_013813075.1 Acidobacteriota bacterium
GCAGTACTCAATGGGCGTTCGATGCTCGTGCGCAAAACGTCGCCGTTGCCGATCGAATGCGTCGCCCGTGGCTACCTTTCGGGCTCGGGCTGGAAAGACTACCAGGCGACCGGAGAAGTGTGCGGGATTACGCTTCCGCACGGATTGGTCGAGTCCGATCGACTGCCCGCGGCCATCTTCACGCCGGCGACCAAGGCCGAAACCGGCCACGACATCAACATCACGGCGGCCGACGCGGCAGCGTTGGTGGGTAAGGATTTACTGGAGCGGCTGCAACGTCTGACGCTCGGTTTGTACGCCTTTGGCGCGAGTCACGCCGCCTCGCGCGGCATCATTCTGGCAGATACCAAGTTCGAATTCGGTTTGACGGCGCGAGGCGAACTGCTCTTGATCGACGAAGTGATGACGCCCGACTCGTCGCGGTATTGGTCGCAGGACACCTATAGTCCGGGCGGCGCGCAGCCAAGCTTCGACAAGCAGTTCGTCCGCGACTATCTCGAATCGATCAAGTGGAACAAGCAGCCCCCCGTGCCTCGGCTGCCCGATGACGTCGTCACGCACACGCGCGCCAAGTATCTTGACGCCTATCGGCGACTGACCGCACGCGAGTTGGAGATGCCCGGTGCGTGATCGGCTGGAGCAACTGGTCGGCGAGATGATCGACAAGGGCATCCGTTTCGAAGACGCGCAGCGCGAATTCGAAAAACATTTCATCACGCGCGTCGTGTCCAAATGCGCCGGCAACCTGGGGAACGCGGCGACGATGCTGGGCGTGCACCGCAACACGCTGACGCGGAAGATTCAGGAACTGAAAATCAAAGTGGCCCGCTGAGATGCCGGTGGCCTGATGGCGCCGACACCGCGGTTGCGGGCTGGCGGCGTTCGGTGAGCCGGCGGCCGCTGCTGAGTCGGACGCCCTTGACACGCGGCCACGCCCCTTACTATTATTAGCAGTCGCTCGCTTCGACTGCTAGCCGTCCGACCGTCGGACTGCTAGAAGCGCCCCGCCACTAGGCCGGGCCGTCGCAGCCGGGCGCGCACCTCTTTTTCTGATTGTCAACCCGATTCAATGTTCACCGTAACCGCTTGGGCTGGAGTGCACCAAACATGGCACTGAGACCGCTACACGACCGCATCCTCGTCGAACGCCTCGAGGAAGAAGAAGAGCAGAAAGTCGGGGGCATCATCATCCCCGACAGCGCCAAAGAAAAGCCGCAACAGGGCAAAGTCATCGCCGTGGGCGCCGGCAAAGCCGACAAAGACGGCAAGCGCATCGCGCTCGACGTCAAGGAAAACGACACAATCCTCTTCGGGAAGTACTCCGGACAGGAAATCAAGGTCGACGGCAACGAATATTTGATTATGCGGGAGGATGAAGTCCTCGCCGTGGTTACGAAGTAGGAGCAGATACCAATGGCGAAGCAGATCATCTACGGCGAGCAGTCGCGCCAGGCGATTCTTCGCGGCGTCAATCAACTGGCAGACGCTGTGAAGGTTACCCTCGGTCCCAAAGGCCGCAACGTCGTTCTCGACAAGAAGTTCGGCTCCCCCACCATCACCAAGGACGGTGTGACGGTGGCCAAGGAAATTGACCTGAAGGACCCGCTCGAGAACATGGGCGCCCAGATGGTGCGCGAAGTCGCCAGCAAGACGTCCGACACCGCCGGTGACGGCACGACGACGGCGACGGTTCTGGCCCAGGCGATTTATCGCGAGGGCGCCAAGAACGTGGTCGCCGGCGCGAACCCGATGGAATTGAAGCGCGGCATCGAAAAGGCCGTTGAGGTCATCGTCGAAGAGATTCGCAAGATGGCCAAGCCGGTCAAGGGCAACATGATTGCCCAGGTCGGAACGATCTCGGCCAACAGCGACGAGACGATCGGCAAGATCATCGCCGAAGCAATGGAAAAGGTCGGCAAGGACGGCGTCATCACCGTCGAAGAGGCCAAGACCCTCGAGACCACGCTCGAAGTCGTTGAAGGTATGCAGTTCGACCGCGGCTACCTGTCCCCGTACTTCGTCACCGATCCCGAGCGCATGGAAGTCGTGCTCGAAAATCCGGTCATTCTGATCCACGAAAAGAAGGTCAGCTCGATGAAGGACCTCCTGCCGGTTCTGGAGCAGGTCGCCCGCATGAGTCGTCCGCTCCTGATCATCGCGGAGGACGTCGAGGGCGAAGCGCTGGCGACGCTCGTGGTCAACAAACTGCGTGGCACGCTCCAGGCGGCGGCCGTCAAGGCCCCAGGCTTCGGCGATCGCCGTAAGGCCATGCTTGAGGACATCGCTGTTCTGACCGGCGGTCGTGCGATCACGGAAGACCTCGGCATCAAGCTCGAAAACATCAAGGTCGAAGACCTCGGCAAGGCCAAGAAGGTGACGATCGACAAGGACAACACGACCATCGTCGAAGGCGCCGGCGACACCAAGGACATCCAGGGTCGCGTCAAGCAGAT
>JACCSI010000537.1 GCA_013813075.1 Acidobacteriota bacterium
GTGTGGCCACAGGCTACGCAACGGAGCGCCATGCGGTCCGGCTCGGTATGCAGCACCTTGTGATGTCCACCGTTGACCACACACCAAGTGGTCTGCAAGGTGCGTGTCAGTCGCGTCCAAGCCACCAAGGCCGTCGCCCGCACATCGTTTACAGCCCCTTCCGAAGTTCCCAACGAGATCGTCGTCATCGCTCTTACACTCCATGCGCCATCTCTGCAAAGAGCGGACCGATTTTCACCGCACTATTTTTCAGTGTCTTTGAGTGAGGCGTCGCGCTGAGGTAAAAGATCTACCGCTCGTGAGCAGTGTCTTACCCGAGCGTGTTTTGCGGGCGTCTGCCTTCCACCGCTATGGCGCGATCGATGCCATCGCTTGCGGAATCGGGCGACCGTTGACTTCGCTGTATCGATACTGCATGGTGAACGTCGACTCGCCGAACATCTTCAGGTCCGCGGTCGACTCGACCGTCGTCGGTAGTGCCACGCCAGCGAACCTGCCAAAACGTTTCACCACGCGTACCGATTTCACCCAGAAGGAGGGAGACTTTGCCAACGTGCCTTCCAGCAGCATCGGGTAGCCATCGGCGCTGACGGTCAGCACGCCATCGATGAGTGTTGGGTCTTGACGTTTCGGCGTAAGCCGAATCTGAACCTGGCCCGTCCGACCGCCGGGAAGGGGTGTGAACCTGTAGTTGGCTGGTGTCAGTGCCGCGGCGTCACGTGCCCCGGCGCGCCACGTGTCACTTTCGGATTCGAGCAGCGCGCGAAACACTTTGCTACGGGTTCGTTCTGAGCCACCTTCGTCCACAATGGTCCAGTTGAAGACACCCGAAGAACTGAGCGTGGTCTCGATCGACATCCATCCCATGTGTTTGCCGCTGCGAGTGCCCGCGCGCATCTCGCGCGTCGCCCGAATCGCAATGCCCGACCGCGTCGTCTGGGTAACCACACGCTGAATCAACGCCGACGGCGTTTCTGCGTCGGTTTCGAGGTTCGCCTCAAGAAAGCTAGTCAACCCGAAAATCGCAATCACTGAAACGGCGGCAGCGGCGGCTCGGTGGGTGGGATTCGGTTTCATCGCTGGCTCCGCCGAGACAATAGCAAGAGACGCGCCGAAATGCTCCGCGAGGAAGCCCGTCGTGATTTGCGCGAGTATTCCCAGCGAGTCGAGGAGATTTCGACTGTCCCTCCGCGTGCTTTAAATCGGCAAGGGGAGTACCCGGAGTTTTCTTTCAACGGTCGAGTTGGGTCACCTATTCTGTCGCGTTGCCGTCGCGAAAACCTGCGGAGAAGATCTCAGGAGCGTCTGACACCAGGGTCCAGGGCATCGCGCCTCTATCACGTGCTCGAGATGCGGGACCCGCCGGGCGACGAACCCTGGGTGAACGACCTGCTCCGCACTTACAATGTGTCGCTGTGCAGGCTGAGGCGCGTGCTGACCGGTGATGTCGATGCCGATGTCTATTTCAACAACGACATCAACGGCTATGCGGTGCACTACGCAGCACAGGGACCCTTGTTGGTCGAAGGCGCGTCGTCCGGCGGCCGGGTTGGTCGACGGGCAAAATCATTGCACGCGGATCTCTAGGAGACGTCACAGATGAGTCGTTTTGATTCCAACACTTTCCTATCAGGTTTTTTGGTTGGCTGCGCCATGGGCGCCGTTGCGGCACTCCTGAGCGCGCCGGCGCCCGGCCGCGCGCTGCAAGCCATTCGCAAGCGGCGCACCTACAATTCGCTGGAGCCGAGAATTGACGAGGCCATCGACGACTCATTCCCCGCGAGTGATCCGCCGTCGTGGACGCCTGCAACCACGAGCTCGGGTGGTTGAGCGGGTGGCGGGTTCGCTTCCGCGGCCTCGACCGTTTTAGGCGGCTCCTGTATACTCACGGTTTCCTACCGGCAGCTTCGTGCGGAAGTGGCGGAATTGGCAGACGCGCTAGCCTCAGGAGCTAGTCCTCGCAAGAGGGTGAAGGTTCGAGTCCTTTCTTCCGCACCATCTCGACCGGGGCGCGTGCGACGTCTCGCCAGCCCTTGCTATGGGCGTCGTTCGCCATGTTAGACGTCAGTCCCTCACTTCGCGGAGTATTCAATGCGTAGTCGAATCGCCCTCATCGTCGCGCTTATCAGTCTGTGGTCTTACCCTGTCGCCGCTGACGTGCGTACACAGCAGAAGACGCAGGTTCAGTTTGCCGGCATGCTCGGCCGAATGATGAATCTGTTTGGCGGCAAGGCCGCGCGTGAAGGCATCACATCGTCCGTGGCCGTCAAGGGTGACCGCAAGGTGACCTCCACCGACAACACCAGTCAGATCATCGATCTTGCCGAAGAGAAGGTCTATGACATCGATCTCAGGAAGAAGTCGTACAAAGTCACGACCTTTGCCGAGTTGCGCAGGCAAATGGAGGAGGCGCAGCGCAAGGCCGCGGAGAATGCGGGCAAGAACGACGAGCGTACGGAGCCCCGCCAGCCGTCAGGCAAAGAGGCTGAGGCCGAGGTCGAGGTCGATTTCGACGTTAAGAACACCGGTGCCACCAAAGCAATCCACGGCTTCGACACCCGTCAATCCATCGTCTCGGTCACGGTCCGCCAAAAGGGTAAGACGCTCGAGGAAGGTGGCGGCATGGTGTTGACCTCAGACATGTGGTTGGCACCGGACCAGCCTGCGATGAAGGAGGTGGCCGAGTTCGATCGCCGCCATGCTCAAAAGCTGTATGGCGGGCTCATCGGCGTGTCGGCCGATCAGATGGCTGCGGCGATGGCGTTGTACCCAATGTTGCGGCAGGCCATTACCCGCATGAACGCCGAAGGCAGCAAGGTCGAAGGCACTGCCATCCTCACCACGCTCACCTTCGACGCCGTGAAATCTGCTGATCAGCAGGCGACCGAGGCGCAACCGGAGGCCAAGCCAAGCGGCCTCGGTGGCGTCCTCGGCGGCCTCGCCAAGCGCGTGCGCAAGAACGACGATGCAGCCAAGCCGCGGACGACCTTCATGACGAGCACCGTCGAAGTGTTGTCGATGTCGCCGACGGTCACGGCCGCCGATGTGGCCATCCCCGAAGGCTTCAAGGAATCAAAATAAGGCGCGTTACCGCGCCCGCAAGGTTTTCATCGCGCCGCCCCACGC
>JACCSI010000541.1 GCA_013813075.1 Acidobacteriota bacterium
CCGCTCCGGCTCCGCGTACCCTCCGCGAAGACCAGCAGGGCGTCGCCCATCCGCAACCGCTCGTGGGCGATGTCAATGGACTTGCGGGCGGCACGGGCAACCTCGCGCGGATTCATCACCGCGTCTCCGGTGGACAGGCCACTACTTTGCGGTGTCTTGATCGTGCCGAAACACAGACTCGAAAATCGCCGCTTCAAACTCGAGTACACCTTTGGTCCTGCAATAACCGTGAGGCCTTCGGCCAGCGTGTGCTGTCCAGAGCGACTCAGAAGAATCTCCACCATGTTGGCGTCGGCGTACGACAGGTGGTTGGCGAAAATGACGGTCGGCCTGCCGGCGATTGCGGTGACGTGCTGCCCACCGCGCAACGCTGAATCGGTGAGCAGAATACGATCCGCAAGGACGTGATGCAGCCGCCGCGCCAGCGGATCTCTCGGGTAATAGTCCCAATCCGACCCGGCGGTGGTCAGGCGATGGCCGAGCGCAGCCAGCGCGGAGGGTCCGGCCTTGTCGATTTCGCGCTCGAGCAAACTGCGGAAGGCGTTGAGGGTCGAGCGGTCGCGGCCGGCGAGAAACGCGGAAATCGCCTCGATCAGCGGCTCGCGCGTCAATTGATGCGGCATTAGTCCGCCTCAGCTTGCACTGAGCGTGACGAATCCACAAGAGGCGTCGCACGCGCGACCCTCGATATCCGCCGGCCTGCGTGTCCGCCTGTATCGATTTACACGCCAATCACCGCTCGAACGCCTTGTTGATCTCGGCGAAGGGCACAGCCCGCGCCAGCCCGCGGAAGGTGCCCCGCTGCGCAATCTCGCGCGCAGCGTCGAGAAACCCACTCCAGGCGGCACGCGCCAGTGCCCCGCCCACGCTGATGCGGCGCACCCCTAGCGCAGCGAGCTCCGGCACGGTGATGAAGTCGTTGCCGACGAGGATGTTCACCGGACGAGGAGCCACAGCATTCACGACGGCGGCAATTTCGTCCTTCGAGCGCAACCCCGGCGCATACAGACACTCGGCTCCGGCCTCGGCGTATGCCGACAGCCGGCGAATCGTTTCCGAGAGGTCGGGCCGGCCCACGATAAACCCTTCACTGCGCCCGGTGAGGAGCACCCCCGTGCCGCTCCGGTCGATGGCGGCGCGCGCCGCACGAATGCGCTCGACCGAGAGGCCGAACTCGAACAAAGGGTTGGCGGCATCCCCCGTCGAATCCTCGATGGACAGCCCGGCCACTCCCGTCGCCGTCGCCAGCATCACGTTGTGGTCGACGGCAGCGGGGTCGACAGCAAAACCGCCCTCGAAATCAGCGTTGACCGGTTGGTCGACACTGCCGGCGATCAGACGGAGGTGGGCGAGCGTCTGGTCGAGCGAGACGCCATTGTCGGGGCGCCCATGCGACCACGCGAATCCCGAGCTCGTGGTTGCGAGCGCCTTGAATCCCAGCTGGACGAGCAGCCGCGCGCTGCCCACGTCCCAAGGATTGGGAATGACGAAACAGCCGGATTCATGGAGTTGTCGAAATACCTGGCCCTGGTTACTCGGCGACATCAGGTCTGCCCTCACACTTTTACCCCCATCTTTAGCCCTTCACCTTTACCACCATCCGCAGCCGATCTTGTCGATGCTGTTTTTTAGCAGATACCCAACCGTTGGTCGCCCCGGGCCATCCAACACACCATGAACGGCACTCTTCTCCAGGATCTCCGGTTTGCCGCCCGCGCGTTTTTACGGGCGCCGCGATTCACGATCCCTGCGGTGCTCGCCCTGGCACTGGGCATCGGCGCGACGTCCGCCATCTTCAGCGTCGTGCGCGGGGTCATTCTCAAACCGCTGCCGTATCCAGACCCTGACCGCATCGTGGTCGTCTGGGAAAACAACATTCCGCGCAACCGGCCGCGTAATGTCATCGCTCCGGCCAACTTTGTCGAATGGCTCGAGCGTCAGCGATCGTTCGATCGTCTGGGGATGGTCGGGCCGACCCGACTCAATGTCATCCTGAACGGGCAACCCGAAGAGATCGCCGGACTTTCTGCGTCGGCCGCGGCGATGGAAACGCTTGGTGTGCGGCCGGTGCTTGGCCGGCTGTACACCGCCGACGAGGACCTGGAGGGCAACGACGCCGTCATCCTGATCACCCACGAGTTCTGGCAGACCCGTCTGGGCGGCCGCGCCGACGTGCTCGACACCACGATCACCACCAATGGCCTTCAGCGCAACATTGTCGGCGTGATGCCACCCGCCTTCACCATCGTCGGACAGCGCGCAGCGTTCATGGTTCCGTACGGATGGACGGTCGAGCGGCTGCGTGCGGCGCCTGGCCGCGGCGCCTCGCATGGTCTTGCGCGGTTGCGGGAGGGTGTCTCGCTCGCGCAGGCGACCGATGACATGAAGGGCCTCATGGCGCAGCTCGAAAAGGAGGCGCCGCGACGCAATACCGGGTGGTCGATCACGCTGCTTCCGGTTCACGAGCAGATGGTGGACGAGATTCGCCCCGCTCTGTTAATCCTGTCCGGAGCGGTCGGCCTGGTGCTGCTCATCGCCTGCGTCAACGTCGCCAACCTGCTGTTCGCGCGCAGCACTGTGCGCCAACGTGAGATCGGCCTGCGCACGGCGCTCGGCGCCGGTCGCGGACGGCTCGTGCGTCAGATGCTCACCGAGAGTCTGCTACTGGCTGCTGTGGGCGGCGTCGCCGGACTCGCGCTGGCCGTTGCGTTCCATCGCGGGCTCCTGGCGCTGGTGGCCAATCGCATTCCGGTGCCGCGACTCGAACACGTCGCCCTCGACCTGCCGGTCATCGGCTTCACGATGGCGCTGGCGCTCGGCAGCGGCCTGGTGTTCGGTCTCGTCCCGGCCCTCGTCGCGACCACGGCGAACGATGCAGTGCGCGAAGGCGGCCGACATGGAACTGGTCCACGGTCGCGGCGCATCCTGGGCGGGCTCGTGATTGCCGAAGTGGCGCTTTCGCTGGTGCTGCTGACCGGCGCGGGGCTCTTGATCCGCAGCTTCATCCGAATGCAGAACATCGATCCGGGCTTCCGGTCTGAAGGTGTCTTCACCGCCCGCGTGCAGTTGCCTGGGACGCGTTACGATAACGGCCGCAAGATCTCGGCCTTCTACCGCGACGTGTTCTCGCGCGTCGACACGCTGCCGGGGGTGCAGAGCGCGGGTGGCATCAGCTTCATGCCGCTGACCGGGCCCGGTATCGGGACCGGCTTCTATCGCGCCGATCAGCCTCCACCGGCAGACGGAGACGCGCCAGTGACCGAGGTACGGCCGGTCACGCCGACTTTTTTCCGCACGATGGGTATCCCGCAGCTGGCGGGCCGCGATTTCTCGGCGTCGGACGACGCGGGACGGCCGCTTGTGGCGGTAGTCAGCGAAACCCTTGTGCGCCGGCACCTGCCCGGCGAGAACCCGATTGGAAAGCGGCTGCACGTCTCGATCGGTCCGCAGGACGGCATGCACGTCGAAATCGTTGGCGTCGTCGGCGATGTCAAGTTCTCGTCGCTTGCTGGCGACGTGCGCCCCGCAATCTATCTGCCGCATCCGCAGCTGGCGATTGGTCTGGTCACGCTGGTGGTTCGCACCGACATGGAGCCGCTGTCGCTGGCCAATTCGGTTGAAGCGGCCGTGCACGCCATCGACCCGGAGCTGCCACTGGCCGACGTCAAGACGCTCGAGGAGATCGTTGATGCGACGCTGTCACGTCCCCGCACCATCTTGGTCCTGCTGGCAGCTTTTGCGGTTATCGCTGTGGTCCTGGCGGCGGTCGGCGTCTATGGCGTGATCGCGTATTCCGTGTCTCAACGCACGCAGGAGATCGGGGTGCGCATGGCCCTGGGCGCCACCACCAGGTCCGTGTTCGGGCTGGTGCTTGGCCATGCGATGCGCCTTGTCGCCATCGGGGTGGTGGTTGGACTGTTTGCGGCGGGCATGGCGTCGCGGCTGCTGGAGACGCTGTTGTACGATACGGCGCCACTGGATCCGCTCACGTTCGGCGTCACGGCTGTGGTCTTGATCACGGTGGCAACATTCGCGTCGTACCTGCCGGCGCGCCGTGGCACGCGCATCGCGCCCGTGGAAGCGCTGCGCGCGGAGTAGTCGGTGCAGGGCCCGGCCAGCATCTTATGACCGGGTCGTGCGTCGCCTCATTTTCTGCACACGAAGACTTCGTACTCTCCCGGCTCGAGCTCGGAGTGGTCGAAACGCACGACCTTGGGTTCGAAGCCGGCGTCAGACATCATGCGTAGCCAGGCTGCCCGCGGGAACAGGCCCTCGATGTGCCGATCCCATTCGACGTGGATCGAACCATCGGTGTCGCGCATCAGGTACGAGTAGTCAACCGTATACGTGGTGTCGCCTGCATCGGGATCCCACGTCCACTCGAGGTAGCGTAAGGCACGCGTTGGGCCGTCGTGGCCTCCATGATCGGTGGATGGACGGAAGTTTTCACGGACGTGGTCGGGGGCAAACAACGCGCCGCCGCCGGGTTTGCAGTGTACGAACGCCGTTTCAATGGCCCGCCGCACGTCGTCTTCCGTCGTCATGTAGCAGATGGCGTCGTGAATGAAGACGGCATCGAACTGCCGCTCCAGGCGCACAGTGCGCATGTCGCCTTCGATGTGTTCGCACTCCGGGTTGAGCGCCCGACTGACCTGCAGCATTCCCGGTGCAGGCTCGACCAGGACCATCTCGAAACGTTTTTTTAGAAACGAGGCATTGTTTCCCCCGCCGCTTCCAAGCTCGAGCAATGTCTGGCAGGGCCCGGCAGCGGCGGCGAGTAACTGGCCCTCATAAAACGCAGCTTCCTCTTCGTAATCCGACGGGGCAGACATTAGCGGCCACCACTCGGCAAGTTCGGAGTACAACTTCGGCAGCTCGCGCCCCTGTGCATTCATGCATCAACCAGAATTTTGAAGCCGCCACAGACCATTCGCTTGACGTCGAACGGCATGGCTTTCTGCGCCAGCGTCAGCCGTGGATCTTTCATGACTTTGGCATTGACACGGTCGCGATGCACGCGCGACTTATAAACAATCCACGCAAATAGCACGGTCTCGCCGCGCTTCGCTTTGACCGTACGCGCAAACGGCACGCCGAACTTGGTATCGAGGTCGTCACCGACGCATTCGCGGTACTCGAGCGCGCCGTGTTCCCGCCAGATTTTGCCGGCTTTCTGTGCGATCCGCTTGTACGCCGCGATGTTCTTGGTCGGTACCGGGAGCACGAATCCGTCGACGTAAGCCATGAAGCCTCCTTGTGAGCGACTTCCCTGCAAGCCGCGCGCAAGGAAGCGTCGTTACATAAGATAGACGAATGGTGGCCACGATTGCCTGAGCTCCCCGAGGTCGAAGCCGCTCGTCGGGCGCTCAGTCCGGTGATGGACGGGGCGCGATTCACCGCGGTCCTGGCGCGACGGCCGGACCTGCGCATCCCGTTTCCGAGAGATTTCATTTCGCGGCTGGTCGGTGAGACGGTACGCGCGGTCGAGCGGCGCGGCAAGTACCTGCTGGCGACGTTATCGTCGGGCGAGACGCTGATCATGCATTTGGGCATGTCCGGATCGTTCCGCGTCACCCCTGGTAGCAGCGCGGTTGCCGCTGGACCTCACGACCATGTGGTGTTCCAGATGTCGTCGGGTAAGACCATCACCTTCAACGACCCGCGGCGATTTGGGTTCATGACGCTGATTGAG